>CAZMZM010000046.1:0-19995 GCA_964570865.1 uncultured Melioribacter sp. | reverse complement strand
GGGTTAAAATTATTCACGGTAATTTTGTTTTATTTGCTGAAAAAGATAAGGGAGTGGAGATTGTAGTTTCAGTAATGACAACTACGTAAATGTTATCGAGTTCTGAGAATAAAAACTTGTAAATTATGATTTGTTTTGAGTAAATCACTATATTTATTAATTAAAAAATAATATTCTATTAATTGAAAAACGATAGTAAAATAAAGCTGTTTCTTGTTGACGATCACGATATTGTACGTGACGGACTAAAATCATTATTAAGTAATTCTACTGAAATTAAAATTATTGGTGAAGCTGCAAACGGGGCACAGTTTTTTAATGCTTTGCATAACGAAATACCGGATATTTTATTATTGGACATTTCACTCCCTGATGTTTCCGGTATTGAGATTGCAAAAAAACTTAATGAAAGTAATCCCGAGATAGGAATTCTGATTTTGTCGATGTTTACAGACGAAGATTTTATTATTAACGCAATTAAAGTGGGTGCACGCGGTTATCTGCCTAAAAATTCCAAAAAAGAAGAACTGATTAATGCAATTACAATTGTATTTAACGGCGGGGAATATTATCCTGTGTCGATTAATGAAATTGTGGCAAAAAGTTATATTAACAAAATGAAAAATAAATCGATTAGTTTAGTCGAATTATTGACTGATCGTGAAAAAGAAATAATGCATCTGGTTGTAGATGGTTTATCGAACAATGAAATTGCCGAAAAATTATTTATCAGTGTAAGAACCGTTGAAACGCATAAATCCAGAGTTATACAAAAATTAGGCTTAAAATCTACCGTAGATTTAGTTAAATTTGCAATAAAGAATAAAATAATTGAAGTTTAATTTTTTTAGTTATTGAATTAAAAACAAAGTTTTTTTAATTTTACAAATTCATATAATTTAGCAAGGTGAAAAATGGCAAATAATGAAGGTACAATTGTCCAAGTTATCGGTCCTGTAGTTGATATCGATTTCCCGGAAGAACATCTTCCTGCGATTTACAACGCGATTAACATTCCAAGGACAGGTTTAGAAGGAAAAGAGGAAACTCTGATTGTTGAAGTTCAGCAACATTTAGGCGAAAACAGAGTTAGAACTGTTGCAATGGATACAACAGACGGTTTAGTAAGAGGTATGAAAGCAATTGATACCGGTGAACCGATTGCAATTCCGGTCGGGCCGGAAACTTTAGGGCGCTTGATTAGCGTAACCGGAGAAGGAATTGACGGACTCGGAGAAATTAAAACAAAACAAAAATTTAATATTCACAGACACGCTCCCGAATTTAAGACTATCGGAACCTCTCAGGAAATGTTTGAAACCGGAATTAAAGTTATCGACTTGCTCGAGCCTTATTCCAAAGGGGGAAAAACCGGATTATTCGGAGGTGCCGGAGTAGGTAAAACGGTTATCATTATGGAACTTATTCACAACATTGCTAAACAGCATGGCGGCTATTCCGTATTTTCAGGCGTAGGTGAAAGAACTCGCGAGGGGAATGACCTTTGGCTTGAGATGAAAGAATCAGGAGTTTTGGATAAAACCGCTTTGGTTTTCGGTCAGATGAATGAGCCTCCCGGAGCACGTTTGAGAGTAGGATTAACCGGACTGACAATTGCAGAATATTTCCGTGATGTTGAACATCGTGATGTACTTCTCTTTATCGATAATATTTTCCGTTTCACTCAGGCCGGTTCTGAAGTGAGCGCTTTGCTTGGTCGTATGCCTTCAGCCGTTGGTTACCAGCCTAACTTGGCTTCTGAAATGGGCGAGCTTCAGGAAAGAATTACATCAACCGAAGATGGTTCGATTACTTCAGTACAAGCAATTTACGTACCTGCAGATGACTTGACCGATCCTGCTCCTGCAACTGCTTTTTCCCATTTGGATGCTACAACCGTTCTTAGTCGTCGTATTTCGGAGCTTGGTATCTATCCGGCAGTTGACCCGCTTGATTCCACTTCGCGTATTTTGGAACCGAGCATCTTAGGCGAGGAACATTACGAAGTGGCAAAACAAGTTAAAGAAATTATTCAGGCTTACCGCGATTTACAAGATATTATCAATATTCTTGGAATGGACGAACTTTCCGAAGAAGATAAAATTACCGTTAGGCGTGCAAGAAGAATTGAAAGATTCTTGAGTCAGCCGTTCCATGTTGCAGAACAGTTTACCGGCATGGAAGGAAAATATGTGAAACTCGAAGATACAATTCGCAGTTTTAAAGAAATCCTGGAAGGAAAACATGATGACCTTCCCGAAATGGCATTTATGTATGTCGGTACAATTGAAGAAGCTGTAGAAAAAGCTAAAAAAATGGCATCATAATGAGTGATAAAAAATTACACCTTGAAATAGTAACGCCTTCTCGTCCGATTCTTGACGAGGAGGTCGTTAGTATCTCCGTCCCCGGCGAACTCGGCGGATTTCAAGTTCTCTATAACCATGCTCCCATTTTAAGTACGTTAAAAATCGGAGTTATGAAAGTTGAATTCGTAAACGGAGAGACTAAAAGATATGCTCTCAGCGGCGGGACTATTGAAGTTCAGGCAAATCATATTGTTATTTTGGCTGAATCCGTTGAAAGTGAAGACGAAATTGACGTTGACAGAGCAAAAGCAGCATTGGAGCGTGCTAAAAAACGCCTTGAAGAAAAACATGAAACAAATGTTGATACGGCTCGTGCGGAATCCGCTTTGTCGAGAGCGGTAAACAGATTGAAATTGAAAAACATAAGTTTTTAATAAACTTAATTGTTTTCTTTAGATTTAAGCCTTTGCAGAATTCTGTAAAGGCTTTTTTTATGGTTAAATTATGTCCCGAATAGATGAACAAATAAAGTCTATTCGTGCTGGTATTTTATTCCTTCTAAACTTCGGCTATTTTTTCTACAAAATTTGCCGATTGATTATGTCGGAATAAATTGGGACAAAATTGAGAGAAAATCATTATCTTTTAAATCTTTAAAATAGGATTTATTTATGGCGAAAAAACGAATTTTAAGCGGTATGCGTCCGACCGGGAAATTACATCTCGGGCACTATGTAGGGGCGCTTGAAAATTGGATTAAACTTCAAAACGATTACGAAAGTTTTCATCTTGTTGCGGATTATCATGTTCTCACAACTAATCTGAACACGGATGACATTTATCAAAACACTTTGGAAATGGTAATGGACTGGCTTGCCGTCGGGCTAAATCCCGAAACAACACCAATGTTTCGGCAATCGCAAATTAAAGAACACACCGAGTTATTTCTGATTTTTTCGATGTTGATAACAAAAGCGCGGCTTGAAAGAAATCCTACTTTAAAAGATCAGATAAGGGATTTGAATATCGAGAATGTTATTTACGGACATGTAGGTTACCCTGTGCTTCAAAGCGCTGACATCCTTCTCTACAAAGGAGAAAAAGTACCGGTAGGGGAAGATCAAGTTCCGCATGTAGAGATAACGAGAGAGATTGCCCGTAAGTTTAATAATCAGTACGGAATCGTTTTCCCGGAGCCTGAACCGCTACTAACTAAATTTTCTCGTCTTCCCGGATTAGACGGCGAGGCGAAAATGAGTAAGTCGTTGGGAAACACTATTCTACTCTCTGAAAGTGCCGAAGACGTACAAAAGAAATTACGAAAAGCCGTTACCGACCCGCAGAAAGTTAGGCGTAATGATCCGGGACATCCGGAAGTTTGTACAATTTTTACATATCAAAAACGTTTTAATCCTGAAGAGATAGATGAAATTGAAAAAGGATGCAGAAGCGGGGAATTAGGCTGTGTTGATTGTAAGCTGAAATGTTCGGCTAAAATAAATGAGTTTCTTGAACCAATCAGAGAAAAAAGGAGCGGCTACGAAAACAATATTGACTTGGTAAAAAATATTTTGGCCGACGGTGAAAAGAAAGCTTCGGCTGTTGCAAAAGAAACGATGAACGAAGTTCACGAAAAAATGAAAATCGGCTGATGTACAAGATAAAGCTTCAACAGTTCGAAGGTCCTTTGGATTTACTCTTGTTCTTTATTAAAAGGGATGAACTGGATATCTACAATATTCCGATTTCGCAGATCACTAAGGAGTTTATGGAATATTTGGATATGATGGAAAATCTCAATTTGGAGATTGCCGGCGATTTTATTTTGATGGCGTCAACTCTTATGCAGATTAAAGTAAGAATGCTGTTACCTCGCGAAAAAGACGAAAAGGGAGAAGAGATTGATCCAAGGGAAGAACTGGTAAAAGCGCTTCTTGAATACAAACGCTATAAGGAAATGACCGAAGAGTTTTCGGTGTTGGAAAGCGAGCAGCGAAAAGTTTTTTATCGCGGATTTTTTAAGGGAGATGAAATAGAAAAGCCGGAAGAACTTCAAACTCTTCTCAAAAATATTTCGGTTTACGATTTGCTTCAAGCATTTAAGATGGCTGTAAACAAAGCCGAAGAAGAATATGTTCATGAAATAATTAAGGTAAATGTTACTGTCGAGGAACAGATGAATTTTATCCTTGATAAAATAAAAAAAGATAGAAAAATTAGTTTCGTTAATTTAGTAACAGGTCTTAAAGAAAAAATTAGAATTATTGTTACTTTTATTGCAATGTTGGAATTGGTAAAACTCAGGAAAATTGATTTGCGGGAATCCGAATCATTTAACGATTTTGAGATATACGGATTAGAGAATGGATAGAGAATATAAATCTATTATTGAAGCAATTATTTTTGCGTCGGATGAGCCGATTAACGAAAAAGATTTATTAAATGTTATTCGTGAAATCGACGGCGAGGATGTTAAGCTTAAACTCGGAGAGCTTAATTCGTTAATTGAAGAACTGAATGCGGAGTATTCCGAAACTAATCGTTCTTTTAAAATAATCAAAATTGCCGGCGGTTTTTCATTTGCTACAAACAGGGAATATGCGAAGTATGTTGGTTTTTTGTCAACGGAAAAAACTAAGCGGAGGTTAAGTCAATCGGCACTTGAGACTTTGGCTTTAGTTGCCTACAAACAGCCGATTACCAAACCTGAGATTGAAGCTATTCGCGGAGTCAATTCCGACTACATGCTTTCTACTCTGCTTGATAAAAAACTGATTAAAATTGAAGGTCGTGCCGAGTCAATAGGAAGACCTTTGCTATACGGAACAACCGACGAATTTTTGAAATACTTCGGGCTAAACTCAATTTCCGATTTACCCAAGCCGCGAGAAATTGAAGACATTATGAAAGACGCCGATTATTTGGAACAGAAAAGAAAAATAATGATGAACGCATTAGAAGAAAATATGGAAAAAGAAACGGGAACGGAAAATAATGAGACTGAATAAATTTTTAGCCGAAAGCGGAATAGCATCGCGCAGGAAATCCGATGAATTGATATCTCAAGGCAGGGTTGATGTAAACGGGAAAACCGTCAGTAAATTAGGGATGGATATTGATCCTGAAAATGACAAAATTTTTGTTGACGGCGAAAGAGTTAAGCCTGAGAAGAAAGTATATTTTATGCTGAACAAGCCGAAAGGTTATGTTACTACTACTTCGGACGAGCGAAGAAGAAAAACCGTTGTTGAACTAATTAAAACAAATAAACACATTTTCCCTGTCGGTCGGCTTGATTACAACACAACCGGAATTTTACTTTTAACAAATGACGGTGATTTTGCCAACAAGCTTACGCACCCGCGAAATAAGGTGGAAAGGATTTATGTCGCAAAAATAAATCGACCTGTTACGGAGAAAGACAAACACAGACTGCTTACCGGAATCTTTGTTGACAGACGCAAAAGTAAGTTCACTAAATTTGAACTTTTGCATGAATCAAATCCACTTAAGGTTATTGTGGGGACGATTGAAGGAAGAAACCACTTTGTAAAAAAAATGTTTGAAACGCTTGGCTACAAGGTGCTTGAGCTGCATCGTGCATCGTTCGGTAAGTTCAAGTTGGATAATCTTCGCATAGGTGAGTACAGAGAAATGACAAAACAAGAAATAGAAAAATTAATAAAATAGTAACGGAGGATTTGTGGAAGCCGCAAATAACAGTGAATTAAATGCTTTGATGAAAAGGCGCTTGGAAGAGCTGAAAGAATTGGAAAACAGAGGAGTTCGTGCTTTTGGTTACGAGTATGATGTGGACGCTTATTCAACTGATATTAAAAACAACTTTGAAAAATATGAAGAACAAACCGTAAAGATTGCCGGCAGGTTAATGGCTATCAGAAAAATGGGAAAAGCTTCGTTTGTTCATGTAATGGACCATAAAGGCAAAATTCAGATTTATCTCCGCCGAGATGATGTAGGCGCCGAATCGTACAGTAACTTTAAACTTTACGACATAGGCGATATTGTAGGTGTTGAAGGATATGTATTCAAAACAAAGACCGGAGAAATTTCTATTCATGCTAAAAAATTTGAATTGCTCTCCAAGTCCGTACGACCTATCCCAATTGCAAAAGAAGCGGTTAACGAAAATGGTGAAAAAGTAATTTTTGATCAATTTGCCGATAAGGAGTTGCGTTACCGTCAACGTTATGTCGATTTAATTGTCAACTCTGAGGTTAAGGAAGTTTTTCTGAAACGAACAAAAATTATTACCGAACTCCGGAGATTCTTGGATGGCAATAATTTTGTTGAAGTTGAAACTCCAATCTTACAACCTTTGTATGGCGGAGCTGCTGCAAAGCCTTTCATTACTCACCATAATGCATTGGATACAACCTTATACTTGCGTATTGCGGATGAGCTTTACCTGAAAAGATTAATAGTCGGCGGGTTTGATGCTGTTTACGAAATTTCCAAGGATTTTCGTAACGAAGGAATGGACAAAACTCATAATCCGGAATTTACCATGATGGAGCTTTACGTTGCCTACAAGGATTACGAGTGGATGATGAAATTTGTTGAGAATATGGTTAAACATGTTGCTCAGGAAGTTTTTGGTAAAACGGTTTTTGAAATCGAAGGGAATGAAGTTGACTTTGGAAAACCGTGGCAAAGAATTTCGATGGTTGACGAGTTGAAGACCAGAACCGGAATTGATGTTCTAACTGCAGATAAAGATACACTAAAAGCCGAGTTGAAGAAACATGGCATTGAACCGGACGAAGGAGAAAGCAAAGGGAAATTAATAGATGAACTTTTTGAAGTTACAGTACAGGACGAACTTGTACAGCCTACGTTTATTACAGATTATCCTGTTGAGCTTTCGCCTCTTGCTAAAAAGCACAGAACTCGCGAAGGCTTGGTTGAACGCTTCGAAGGATTTGTTGCCGGACGTGAAATTTGTAACGCATTCAGCGAATTAAATGATCCGTTCGATCAAAAGGCAAGATTTGAAGAACAAGCAAAAGCCCGTGAAGAAGGGGATGAGGAAGCTCATCAAGTTGATTATGATTATGTGAGAGCGTTGGAATACGGAATGCCGCCAACAGCAGGGCTTGGTGTCGGAATAGACAGGCTTGTAATGTTACTTACAAATCAATCTTCTATCCGTGATGTGATTTTGTTTCCGCAGATGAAACCGGAGACTAAATAAGTTTTCCGTTTTTATTAAAAATTAAATACGGATTTTTTGATGATTAGATTTTTAGAGTTAAGTAAATTCCATTTATTAAAGGGGAAAAATTCAGGAAGTGTTTCTGGATTTTTTCCTCAATTTAAAATTATTACTGAAATTCTTTTAACTCTTCTGTTATTGCAAAACTGTATAGTATCGGCTCAAGATCGTTCGGAAATAAATTCAATAAAGCTAATAGCAAAACCTTTTCTTTATCAAAATTTTCAGATTGCAAAATTTAATTCAAAAATCAATTATGTTAATAATCTCAAATACCCTGTATCTCAGAAACTGAATTACAATTCTTTAATGATATACGGGGGCATAACGCTTGCCTCAGCTGTTGCAGTGCATATTTACCAATCCAAGGCTTGGTGGTACAATCAAAATTCACATTTCCATATTCAGGAAGATAATACTTACGCACTTCAGATTGATAAATACGGGCATTTCTACGGCGCTCATTTATTAGGTCATATTTTCAGTTCTACTCTTGAAGCTTCTAATGTTGATTTGAAATCGAGTTACCAGTATGCGGCTTTACTTTCATTTTTATATCAAATGTATGTTGAAGTTGAAGATGGTTTTGGCCCTAATTGGGGATTTAGCCCCGGTGATGCACTGGCTGATTTGCTTGGCTCATCTTACTTTTTAGCGCAATACTATTTCCCTGTTCTTCACAATTTTTCTCCCAGACTCAGCTATTGGCCGACAGAGAAAGTACTTTCGGGGCAAACAAATGCAATAATTATTGATGATTATGAGGGACAGCGCTTTTGGGTTGCTATGAAGATGAAAAAACTTTTGCCTGATGAAATTTCCAAATATTGGCCTTCGTTTCTTATGCTTTCCCTTGGAACTTCCGCAAGGGATTTGAATGGAGCCGGCGGAGGACACAGAGAGTATTATATTGCTTTCGATATTGACTACGATGTACTTCCGCTCCACGGAGAATTCGGACAATGGATTAAAAATACTTTGGATTATTTCCATCTCCCGATGCCCGGCATAAGATTTTCACCTAATTTCGCCGGATTTGCTTTGCTGTATTGATATGAAACTAAGTATTATCATACCGACATTTAATGAGGAAAAACTTCTTCAAAATTTACTGGAACAAATTTCCAATAGTAATCTGAAAAAAGAATATCAGTACGAGGTTATTGTATCTGACGGAAAAAGTAATGATAGCACTATTGATATTGCTAAGAATTTTGCCGATAAAGTTGTTGTACATAGTGAGCAAAAACGCCAGCTTATTTCAGAAGGTAGGAACAACGGGGCTAAAATAGCGGAAGGAGAAATTTTTGTTTTCATTAATGCCGATATTAAGTTTGAAAACTTCGAGAAATTCTTAGAAAAAATTTATCAAGATTTCCTCCCTTCAAAAAACATTGCAATGACATGCGCCGTGAAAGTTTTTCCTGAAGATGAAATTTTTTCCGATAAAATATTCCTTAATTTTTACAATTATTACTTTTATTTCTTAAACCTGATTGGAATGGGAATGGGAAGAGGGGAGTGTCAAGTTGTGCGGAAAAAAGATTTCGATTTGCTTGGAGGCTACAATGAAAAAATGGCAGCCGGTGAAGATTTTGACTTTTTCAAACGTTTGCGGAATAAGGGTAAAATTATGTTTGACATGAGTTGTCATGTATATGAATCACCGAGACGATACAGAAAATACGGACATTTAAAAGTATTTTTTACTTGGTTAGGAAATGCATTATCAGTAATTTTATTTAAAAAGTCTTACTCAGAAGATTGGATTGACATTAGATGAAAAAACTA
This sequence comes from uncultured Melioribacter sp., assembly GCA_964570865.1. Lineage (GTDB taxonomy): Bacteria > Bacteroidota > Ignavibacteria > Ignavibacteriales > Melioribacteraceae > WGAL01. Next base: position 10,659 of record CAZMZM010000046.1, on the reverse strand, counting down.
TTGCTTGTTTTGATGTTTTCTTTCTCACTATTACTTGCACAAACCGGATATGTCCAAGTTGATAATCCTATTTATTCGTTACTCGAAAGATATTCTGAAAAAGGAATAATTAAAAATTATAACCCATTTGAAATTCCGAAAACAAAAACAGACGTAATAAGTTTCCTTGCCGAGTTGGTGAAACAAAATTCCAAGTTACCTGAAATTGACAAACAGAAACTTAAATATTTTATTAGAGAGTTTTCCTTTGATATTTCAAAATCTACTGAAACTCTAAAGTCATTTGCCGGCAATGGTTTGGATTACTTAAATTCCGATTACCCTAAATATTTATTCTTTTCATCAGGAAGGGAAGGAAGTTTTTTTGCTAATTTGATTGCCGGCGGAAATGGTATTTCTAAAACCGAGAACAGTTCAAATCAAAACTCGGTATTTCCTTACATTTTCGGAGGAGAACTCACCGGAAGTTTTGGTGATAATCTCGGATTTATGCTGCGCGGCATAAACGGGAGTTATTTCGGCGTTAAATCGTTGCTGAGGAACGAACCGGAATTTGATTACAATTACAAGTTTAACCAATCCGATACGCTTTACGGCAGCTCATATTTTGATCACTCGGAAGGTTATCTGACTTACCAATCAAAGTTTGCCGATATTAAAATTGCACGTGACAGAGTTAACTTAGGTTACGGTAAAATCAAAACTATTTTAGGTAACGTCTCGCCTCGCATGGATTACCTTGCGTTAAACATGAATTACAAGTTCTTGAAGTTTTCATTTATACACGGAAAACTTTTAGGCAGCAAATCAATAACCTCAGCCGGACGAAGTGTAACTAACAAGTTTTTTGTCTATCATAAATTTTCCTTCGAATTGCCGTATGGTTCTCAATTCGGCATTGGGGAAACTGTTATCTATTCCCGAAGGGGATTAGATTTAAGTTATCTTAATCCGTTCGTTTTTTATAAAAGCGCGGAACATGCTAATCAGGATAGAGATAATTCCATGCTTTTTGCAGATTTCCGCTCAACTTCCTTAATCCGTAATATTACGTTTTATCTGCAGTTTATGCTTGATGATATCGATTTCAGCAAAATCGGGACAGGATGGTATGGTAATCAAACTCTTTGGAATTTTGGAATTTCCTCTTCCGCAATTAACCTTTTGCCTTCTGATAACATTAGCTTTCAGATGATAAGAATTGAACCTTACTTTTACACACACAGAATCCCTGATAATAATTTTACAAATTCGGGTTATACGTTAACTGATAATATTGAACCAAATTCGATATTATTTTCCGTTAATTATGATTTCTCGCTGAGATACAATCTCGATTTTTCCGTCAACTATATCCACTCGATACATGGTGCCAATGAGATAAAAAACGGCGGAATAATTACAAATTTCGGAGGAGATATTTTGATTGGTCATCGTCAAGATGATAAATTAAATATTAAGTTTTTGGATGGAATCCGTGAAGATAGAAATGAAATAAATTTTATCGTAAGATATGAACCTTTGATTAACTATGTATTATTATTAAAAACAAAATATTCGTCTGTAAATCTACAAACTAATAATACATCACATTTTATTTTCTATTTTGGTTTTAATATTAAAATCTAATAATGTGATTTAAATCATGTTAATTAATTAAAATAATTATTATTTTTAAAAAATTAAATTGGTATGGCGTGCATAAATTTAACTTTAAGACAATTACAGAAGAAAGTTATGTATTCCCCTATGAAGGGAAATATCCTCGAATTGATGAATCTGTATTTATTGCTCCCGGAGTTAAAATAATCGGAGATGTACAAATTGAAGAGGGCACATCTATTTGGTACAACTGTGTAATCAGAGGAGATGTGCATTATATTAAAATAGGGAAATACACTAACATACAAGACTTATCGATGTTGCATGTAAGTGTCGGCACGCATCCGCTTATTATTGGCAATTATGTTACAGTTGGGCATAGTGTAAAATTGCACGGGTGCTCAGTTGAGGATTTTACTCTTATCGGGATAGGTTCTGTTGTTTTAGATGGAGCAGTTGTTAAGACAAAATCTGTTGTGGCTGCCGGAGCAGTAGTAACGCCCGGTTTCGTTGTCCCCACCGGGAAATTAGTCGCAGGTGTCCCCGCAAAAATAGTTCGAGATTTATCTGATGAGGAAATTGAATATCTCACTATTTCTGCTGAACACTATACTGATTACAGCAAGCAAAGCTTTTATTCAATCAAGGCGGAGGTCTTATGAGGTTAAAATTTTGGGGCGTGCGAGGCTCAATACCGGTACCTGGTATCCAGACATCTAAATACGGAGGGAACACACCTTGTATTGAGATACAAAAAAATGAGGATGAAACAATAATATTTGACGCCGGCACAGGAATTTTCCAACTCGGCAATAAATTGGTTTACGAAAATAAACATAAAAAGATCCATATTTTTCTAACTCATTTTCATTGGGACCATATCCAAGGGTTTCCTTTTTTTGCCCCATTTTTCCATCCCGACTTTGAAGTAAAAATTTACTACAACAGAACGAAGGACATGACGGCACCTGATTTTATAGACCAGCAGATGCGTCCCGGTTTTTTCCCGGTAAGAAGAAAGGATGTTTTTCATGCTAATGTTCAGTTTGTAGATATTACTGATATTGATTCGCTTACTGTAAGCGAATTGCAAATTGATAAAATAAAAACACATCATTCCGAAGGAACTTATTCGTATAAAATTACTGAGGATGGAAAATCAATAGTTTTTATGACCGACAATGAAATATACTGCCATAAAGAGGAAAAGCATCCGGAAGTGGAAAGTATCTGTGATTTAAATAAAGACTTAATCGAGTTCTCAAAAGGCGTTGATATTCTTATTCACGATTCGCAATATTTGGAAGAAAGTTTTTCATATAAGGTCGGCTGGGGGCACTCAAATAATGCAGCAGTAGTTTATTTCGCTCATACAGCAAAAGTTAAAACTCTATTCCTTTTTCATTACGATCCTGAATTTTCCGATGAAAAAGTTGAACTAATGCATCAGGACTCTGTTTCTATTGGAGAAAACGAACTCTCAACTCCGGTGGAAATTTTATTATCGCAAGAAGGCAGAGAAATTATTTTATAAAATATTTCTTCTCTCCTTGTGAATTAGTTATTCTATCTTATTATATTTAGAAGAAAAAAAGGAATAAATTTACTTTGTCTAAATTTGTACATGTATATTGCTCACCGAACTTTACAATTTCAAAAAGAATAATTCATAATTTGATTAAATCCATTTCCGAAGAGATAGAATTCAAGATTTATTCACTTGAGATAAACTTTGTAGATTTAGAAACAATAAAAGAAGTGAACAATACTTACATGAAACATAATTATGAAACCGATATTGTAACGCTTGACTATTCCAAAAAAAATGATAGATTAGATACTGAACTTTTTATCTCATACGATGTTGCAAAAGAGAATGCCGAAAAGTTCAAAGTTTCTTTGAATGAAGAGTTAATCCGTTTGATTATTCACGGGATATTGCATGTAACGGGTTTTGATGATACATCCCCTGCGGAAAAACGAAAGATGAAAAAAGTTGAGAATAAACTGACAAAAAAATTTAACAATATCGATTTATCTCCGGTGATAAAATGAACTCGAAAGTAGTGGATGCTTTACAGATTATTATTGAGGAGATGCGGGAAAGCAAGTCGTTGGAAGATATTAATATCCTGCTCGGCTCCAAAGCTGAAATAGATACTGAAACAGCAAGCGTTGCTTTTAGTCTGTTGTTTGATAAAGTACTGCAAAAAATCGAACATTCTGAAAGAACCTCCGCCTCATTAAGTTTTAGAGTAGCCGACGAAGAAGAAATTTCATTTATCGGAATTGATAACTACGACTATCTTTTGCATCTTTTCAATCTTGGTATAATCAACAGTGATGATTTAGAATTGATATTGGAGCAAGTTGTTTTATATCCAAAGTTTGTAATAACCAAACAGGATATTAACTTAATAGTTCTTTTTTCTTTGATGGAAGTTTCTGCTGACCTTTTACCGGGAAGCAGATTCTATTTACATACTTCAGACAAAATAAATTAATTAGTGACTGAAAAAACAATCAAATTATTAATTGAAGAGTTCCTGCGCGAACTCTCGGGTGTTCGCCGATTATCGGGAAACACAATCTCTGCATACAGAAGGGATTTGCTTCAGTTTGTCGATTTTTGTGATGCGAACAAATCTGTTAATCCGTTGAGTATTAATAAAAGAACAATCAAATATTTCCTTATTTTTTTAAGTCAAAACGGATTATCCTCTTCCAGTGTCAGCCGTAAATTAAGTTCAATAAGAACTTTTTACGATTTTCTGCAACGCAATAATATTATCATAAAAAATCCGTGGAAATCAATTTCAAATCCGAAAAAAAATAAAATGCTTCCGGCAACTTTATCTTCCGAATCATTTAATAAAATAATTAAAATAATCAATGAAAACTCCGATAATTACAAGAAAGAAACAGTATTAATTTTCTTGCTTTTATACGGCGAGGCATTACGTGTTTCGGAACTTTGTGATTTGAGAGTTAAAGATGTTGATTTCGCCAACAAAACGATTAAAGTTTTTGGTAAAGGTTCGAAAGCCAGGAACATACCGATGGGTAGGATTGTTATTGATTCAATTAACGAATACTTAAGAACAAGGGGAAAAATTTCGGCGGAAATGCCTCTTATTTTGACCGGAAAAGGGAACAAGTTATACCCGAGATTGGTTCAAAGAATTGTGAAAAAGTATATGGATATGGTTTCGGATATTGAAAAAAAATCGCCTCACGTTTTGAGGCACAGTGCTGCAACGCATTTGCTTGATAATGGAGCTGACTTATTATCGGTGAAAGAAATTTTAGGTCATGAAAATTTATCTACTACACAAATTTATACTCACATAAGCGTAGAACATTTAAAAAAAGTTTACAAAAACTCTCACCCAAAATCATAGGAGTTAATTATGAATGTACGAATAACCGCAAGAAAGTTCAAAGCATCGGATTCATTGAAAGAGTTTATTGATTCTGAATTAAAATCTCTCGAAAAATACTTTGATCCGATTCTCGCTGGAGAAGTTATTTTAAGTTACCTTCATCCGAAGGAAAGCATCAAAAAAGCTGAAATTATTTTGAACATACCTAAACGGGTGGTTAAAGCCGAAGTTGAAAGTGATGATTTTAAGAAATCTGTTTCTGCGGCTGTGGAAAAATGCAAAAGACAGCTTAAAAAAATTAAAACCCAGTTAATAGATCATAAATGAAAATAGAAGAAAATAATATTATTAAGAAGAAATTCATAACAGTTGAATTCTTTTATGAAAATGTTAGAGATTTGTTTAACGTTAAATTGATGACTCCTGTCGGAGTTGGATTTAACAAGAAAATCCGTGATCAGAATTTACACAGACCCGGTTTGGCTTTAGCCGGGTTTGTGGATTTATTTACTTACAACCGAATTCAGTTAATCGGAAATACAGAAAACAAGTATTGTCTTTCTCTCTCACATGAAATGAGAGAGAAAGCCATTGCCAAACTTCTTAGTTTTGATGTACCGGCAATAATGTTAAGCAATGACAATGAACCTTGTGAAGAACTTATTAAGCATGCAATCAATAATGACGTAGCCGTATTTCAAATAGAAAATACCAGTACTAAAACTGCTTATTTAATCGGTGACTTTTTAGAAGACCAGTTTGGTACGAGAGTATCACTGCACGGCTCATTTTTGGATGTTTACGGTATAGGGATGATGTTTGTAGGTAAATCGGGAATCGGAAAAAGTGAAGTAGCACTCGATTTGGTTGAAAGAGGACATCGTTTAGTTGCCGATGATGTAGTAATATTAACAAAAAAAGGGGAACATATTTTAATAGGTACCGGTACTGACGTAATTCAACACGTTATGGAAATAAGGGGAATCGGCATCATTGATGTTCAACATATGTTTGGAGTTCGCTCAATTCGTCACCAAAAGAGACTTGAAATCGTAATTGAACTTGAAATTTGGGATAAAAATACAGAATATACAAGAACCGGTTTGGACAGCGAGACAATTTCCATATTGGATATTAACATTCCATATCTTAAATTACCTATTTTCCCCGGGAAAAATATTACTGTAATAGCCGAAACAATAGCGTTAAATTATCTTGCTTCGCACTATGGCTATAATGCGGCAAAGGAGCTTCAGGAAAGGCTTAAAAACAAAATTAACAGCAAAACAAAAAATGGAGATAGAGCAGTCAATTATTTTGAACATGATGAAGAATAATTTGCTTGATTTAGAATGAATATTTACTTATTTTCGCACGTCATATGAAAAGATACTATTATTTCTCAAATAGCAATTTAAAATTCGTTGAAATTGAAAATTTCAAGCGAAAGTTACTTTTATCCGTATTAGGGATTTCATCCATTATTACGGTATTAGTTATTGTTGGGTTTTCTTACTTCCAATCGGTTGTTAATCCGACCTCTCAAGTCGATTTTCTTAAAGCCCAGAATAAAGAGTTACAAACGAAACTTGACGATTATCTGGCTAAATTCAACCAACTTAAATCGGACGTTGATTACCTTGTAAAAAACGACCAATCACTCAGATTAAAAGTTAATCTCGAGCCGTTGAAAAAAGACCAGTTAGATTTTGGAGTTGGAGGCAAAGCTTTTGATAATGCCAGTTTTACTACTAATGATGCCTCCAGAAAAATTTTAAGCAGCCTCGATTCCGTTGTAGATGATTTAACTGCCAAAGTGAACATCGAAAAAAACAATTATCACGAAATCAGTAAAACTTTGGAATTAAATACAAGACTTTATGAGGCTATTCCGGCCATAAAACCTGCTGACGGACCTTATGGTGACAGGTTTGGAATGCGTTATCATCCCATACTGAAAGTTCGCAGAATGCATAACGGAATTGACATTCTTGTTAACACCGGTACTCCCGTTTATGCAACCGGTTCAGGTCGAATAAAATTTGCAGGAAGAAAGGGTGGGTTAGGAAAAACCGTGATAATCGATCATGGATTTGGTTATACTTCTATATATGGACATCTCTCTAGGATAAAAGTTAAGAAAGGTCAAAGAGTAACAAGAGGGGACATGATTGCGCTCTCGGGCAACACAGGGCGTTTATCAACCGGTCCTCATCTACATTACGAAGTTCGACATAATGGAATTGCATTAAATCCGAGAAATTTTATTTTTGACGACCTAAAACTTTTTGACTTTTTAACACACAAAACAGCTAAGGAAAAAAAGAATGATTTGGACGGTTGAATTAGCATCATATCTGGATGACGCCCCGTGGCCAGCTACAAAGGACGAACTGATAGATTATGCTGAAAGAATTGGTGTTCCATACGAAGTAGTCGAAAATCTGAAAGAGTTAGAAGATGATAACGAAATTTATGAGTCAATAGAAGATATTTGGCCAGACTTTCCCACAGATGAAGATTTCTTCTTTTATGACGAAGACGAATATAGTTGATTTAAGTGAACTCACTTTTTGAAAACGTTGCAGGGCATCAGCCGGTAAAAAAAAGATTAACTAGGATTTTACAATCGGGCAACATTCCGCATGCTTTTTTATTTTCAGGTGAAAAGGGTGTTGGTAAATTTCTTTTTGCATTGGAAATAGTAAAATATCTTAACCTTCGGGAAAATATTTCACATACTTCTCTCAAACAAATCGAAAACTTACGAAAACCTTACGTTGATTACATCTTTCCGCTTCCGACAGGGAAAAATGAAGGTAAAAATGATTCCCCTTATGATAAGTTGGATAATAATCAAATAGACGAAATCCGGACTGAAATTCAGAAAAAGATTGAGAATCCCTATCATGAAGTTAATATAAAGGGGGCTAAAAACATTAAAATAAGTTCAATTCGTGATATTAAAAAAAGTTTATCGGTTGATAAAAGTGAAATTCCCTATAATGCGATAATAATAGATAATGCAGAAAAAATGAGCGTTGAGGCGCAAAACTCGTTACTTAAAAGTTTAGAAGAACCACCGGAGGGGACGTTGTTTTTCCTGCTGGTTTCTGATGATAATTTAATACTTGAAACTATTAAATCCCGAGCTTGGTATGTAAATTTTGCATATCTTAAAAAACATGAATTAGAAGATGTCCTGCTTAAATATACCGATTATTCACCTGAGTTGATTCATAAAATTACTCCATTTGTAAACGGCTCTGTTACAAAAGCCGAACAGATACTTGAATATGGTGATGAAATAATCGGAATGGTTATTGATTTTATTCGTCAGTCAGTTGCCGGAAATACTTACTCGGCTTCCGTAATTTTCGATTCGTTAATCGAGTTGACTAATAACAAACCTGAATTTATTATTGAAATGGTTACCATGTGGCTTTCCGATGCAGCCAAAGAGAGAGTTGCAGATGATGATAATTCGGATGATTATTACTTTGTTGAGAACAAAAATACTTTTATACGTTTTAATAAAAATTTACCCGATGCAGAAATATTTTCGGTAATTAACAAGTTAAACGAGCTTGCAGGCCATATTAAAAATAATGTTTCCTTGAAAATCATTCTAATGAATATTATATTTGTTCTTCATAGTTTAAGCAGAAGGTAAAAATGATTCATATAGATTTATCGTTTCTAAAAATCGCAAATCAATCTCCTAAAGATAAACTTAAAACCGAAACTCAAGTCAATGACAACTTCAAATATAAAATCTTCGACCTCTACACCGATTCTATTGTAAACAACAGTTGCACAGATTGCGCATTAAACATCGAACAGTTTAACAGTTGGGATAGCCGAAATATTATTGAAGTCGAATCACAAGGATTTTGGGGATTACATTTTTGTGAGATTCCACCTAATTTCGAACGTAATATTGCCGTAGGAGATATGGTGCTTGAAACGGACGGCACCGCAACCGATATTGCAGTAGTACGTGAAGTAGGGAAGATGGTTAACCTTAAAAGGAACAGAATGAGACTTTCAAACGAACCGCTTCCAAAAATATCGAGAGTAATGACCCGTAAGGACGAAGAGCGATATTTGCAAAATCTACAAAACGAAAAAGAAGCTGAACCGGTATTTAAGGAGTTGTTGAAAAAATTTAAATTAGAAATGAAACTGGTTAATATCCACTATCAATTCGATAGGCGCAAACTCTATTTTTTCTACACTGCAGACGGGAGAGTTGATTTTAGGGAATTGGCGAAAGAGTTGGCGAACCGATTTAAAACAAGAATTGAATTACGACAAATAGGAGTTAGGGACGAAGCTCAAAAAGTCGGAGGAATCGGCACATGCGGAAGGGAATATTGCTGTTCTTCCTTTTTAAAAAGCTTTAAAAGAATTCAAACCCAAATGGTAATTGACCAGCATTTATCAACAAGCGCATCAAAACTTAGCGGGCCTTGCGGGAAATTAAAATGCTGTTTGTCTTTTGAATTACCCGATAAAAACTAATTTTACAATTTTTATCCAAATTACGGAGTTCTAAAAAAATGAATTATGACGAGAGACTATCAAATGTTTCAATTTTAGGAGCCGCCGGCAAAATGGGAAGCGGAATCCTTTTGCTTACAGCGATTGAGATGGCTGATCTTAGCTTAAAGGCGGAGAATAGGGACAAGGTATTTATCCTTAATGCAATTGACATTTCCGATAAAGCCTTAAAAGGCTTAATTGATTACGTTAGCGTTCAAGCAAGAAAATTAGCTGAAAAAAAGATTGTTTTTTTACGAGAAATGTACGAAGACAATCAACAATTGGTAAACAACCGTGAAATTATAGATGACTATATTGCAAAAGTTCTTGCTGTTATTCGTCCGACAAAACGAGTTGAATCTGCATACGAATCAAATATTATTTTTGAGGCGGTTAATGAAAATCCCGAATTGAAAGTCAAATTGTTTAAACAAATTGATGAAAACAATGAAAAATCACCATGGTTTTTTACGAACACTTCTTCGGTACCAATTTTTTATTTGGATAAAGAAGCTAATCTGAACGGAAGAGTAATCGGCTTCCATTTTTATAATCCGCCTGCAATTCAAAAATTAGTGGAATTAATTCCATCTGAAAAAACATTACCGGAGATAACCGAATTTGCATTAGAGTATGCCAAAAAGTTAAGGAAATTTGTTGTCAACTCAAATGATTTTGCCGGATTTATCGGCAACGGACATTTTATGCGCGACGCCCTTTACGGAATTCAGCAAGTGGAAATTCTATCTAACGAAATGACATTCCCCGAAGCGGTACTTACGATTAATAAAGTTACACAAGACTTTATGATTCGCCCTATGGGAATTTTTCAGCTTATTGATTATGTAGGTATTGACGTCTGTAAATATATAATGAGCGTAATGAATCCTTACTTAAAAGATGAAGATTTACACAGCGACTTACTCGATAATCTATTTACAGGGCATATCTTGGGCGGACAAAATTCTGACGGTTCGCAGAAGGATGGATTTTTTAAATATGAAAGAGGCAAAATTGTTGCTGTTTTAGATTTTGAAAACGACGCTTACATTGATGTGGAAGAAATAGAAAAACGCGTAAACAATAAGCTCGGAGATTTACCGGAAGGACATATTCCGTGGAAGAAAAT
>CAZMZM010000045.1:0-20060 GCA_964570865.1 uncultured Melioribacter sp. | reverse complement strand
GCTCCTTCTTCCGCCATTTCAGCCAAAGGAGCAAGCCGCTCACCTTTGCGCTTAACCGTTACCGCGCCTATCGGATGAACATCGACAAGAAAGTTCTCGGCTTTAGCTTTAATCGATTTTATCATATCACCGTTGTCAATCGCTGGAGTAGTGTTCGGCATAATTGCTACTGCGGTAAATCCACCGGCGGCGGCAGATAACGCCCCTGATTCCAAAGTTTCGGCTTGTTCGTAACCCGGCTCACGAAAGTGAACATGCATATCAAAAAAGCCAGGAGAACAAATAGCATTTTCAAATTCAAAAGTTTCAATATTCGGTATAGATTTTATATTCCCTATTTCTTTAATTTTGCCGTCAATGATAAGAACATCAGAAACTTCATTGAGATTTTGTTCCGGATTAATTAACCTGATTTTTTTAAGCAGTACGTTCATTTTTTCTCCTTAAGATGGTAAAGTTCCAAGCAGATAGAGAGTAGCCATTCTTACAGCCACTCCGTTTGTAACCTGATCTAATATTATTTGATAGTCGCCGTCAGCTACTTCTGAAGTAAGCTCAATTCCACGGTTAATAGGACCGGGATGGAGTATCAAAACATCACGGTTCAGATTATCTATTCGGTTTTTCGTTATTCCAAAATATTTATGATATTCCCTTACGGACGGAATAGAGGCTCCGGATTCGCGTTCCAATTGAATTCTAAGTATATTCAAGACATCATTTTCTTTAATTGCTTTGTCTATATCGGAATAGACTGTTACTCCAAGTTTCTCAATTCCACGGGGAATCATAGTTGTCGGTCCACAGACAGAAACTTTAGCTCCCATCTTTATAAGTCCGTAAATATTAGAAAGCGCTACTCTGCTATGTGCAATATCACCAACTATGCAAATTTTCTTTTTTTCAATAGTACCGAGTTTTTCCTTGATGGAATAAAAGTCTAACAATGCCTGAGTAGGGTGTTCGTGACTTCCGTCACCGGCATTGATAATTGAAGCATTTGAAATACGGGTTAAAAACCTCGGAACTCCCGAAGATTGATGTCTTACCACAATCATATCGATTTTCATTGCCTCGATATTTCGGACAGTATCTTTAAATGTTTCCCCTTTCTTTGTACTGCTTGAGGAAGTTGTAAAATTTATAGTATCGGCGGATAATCTTTTTTGTGCAAGTTCAAAGGAGATTCTGGTTCTGGTGGAGTTTTCAAAAAAAAGGTTAATTATTGTAGTCCCTTGCAAAGTAGGAACTTTTTTTATCGGGCGTTCAAGGATTTCTCTGAAAGTTTTGGCGGTATCAAGAATTAATTCAATATCTTCTCGGGGAAGATATTGTAAGCCGAGTAAATGTCTTGATGAAAGTGACATTAAGTCTCTCCTATGTTTTTGAGTTATCAACTAAGTAGATAGCATCTTCGCCATCTATTTCCTCCATCTTAACTTTTATTTCTTCATTTATGGAAGTCGGAATATTTTTTCCTGCGTAGTCGGCTTTAATCGGCATTTGCCGGTGTCCACGGTCAATTAACACACAAAGCTGAATTGAATCGGGACGGCCTAAATCCATAATAGCATCCAATGCTGCACGAACAGTTCGTCCTGTAAATAAAACATCGTCGATTAGAATTACATTTTTTTCGTTCAAGTCAAAAGTGATGTTCGAAACGGAAACCTCGGGCTGTTTTAATTTTGTGCGGAAATCGTCTCGGTAAAGTGTAACATCCAGTACTCCAACCGGCAGCCGAATTTGTTCAATCTGAAAAATTTTATCTTTAATTCGTTTTGCAAGAAATTCACCGCGTGTTCTCATTCCGAGCAGTACTAAATTTTCAGGTCCCTTATTCTTCTCCAGAATTTCATGAGCAAGGCGTGTAATTGTACGACGTATTCCGTCGGAATCAATAATTTTAGCTTTAATTTTCATAAAAAAAATCCTCCCAAGATAAATCTTTGGAGGTTCCTATAATAATCTTAATAAAACACATACTTTTTTTATCTCCCGGATAAAATTAAAAGCAAAAAAAAAGGGAGCTAAAAGCTCCCTTTTGAAATTTATTATTTGTAAACCTTAAATTCAATTCTTCGATTCAGCGACCTTCCTTCCGCCGTTTTGTTGCTGGCAACAGGATTAGATTCACCGTTTCCGATTGTGTTGATTCTCGAAGCATCAACACCGCGAGCTACTAAGTAATTTTTAACAGCATTCGCTCTCTTAAGAGAAAGTTGTTTGTTGTATCTTGCAGAACCGATATTGTCAGTGTAACCTGTAATGTCAACTTTAAGTTCCGGATGTGATAACAATGTACGAGCTGCATAGAATAAGATTGGATAAGATTCAGCAGTTAACTTTGCACTGTTAAATTCAAAATTAACACCGGAAAGAATAACTTTTTGGTTTGCATTCATCTGTGCGTTATGTTCTTTAATTGCATCTAACACAGCGCTTTTAACTTGAGCTTGGTTAACGCCAACTTTTGCAACGTTCTTTTTAACAATGTTGTCAATTCTCTCGTAATCAACAGGATCGTTTTTGGGAAGTCCATTGTATAAGTCACAAAGTTTTGAAGGTGCACCTTTTTTGAAATAATAAATTGCACCTATGTTGAATGCCATATATGAATCGGTTGTTCCGCCAAGGATACCATATCCTTCGGTGCCCCAACTACCATCAAAGTTAGAAGCGGCAAGTGTGTGATAAACGAATTCTGTTTGAATCGTCCATTTGTTGTTTACATTGTAAGTTAGTCCCATTCCAAAATTAAATTCGTAATCAAAAGTTGCTTCACCGGCATTACCGGAAGCTGTCTCACTGGCGCTATTATCAAAATAAACACCGCCAACTCCCAACAGAAAATATGGTGTAGCTTTTTCGCATGGTACAAATCTGTAAATCATGTCAAAATCGACACCAAAAAGATTAGTACTGGTTAATTCAGAGCCTTTAGAATCAAAAGCTAAATGTTGTGCTTTCAAGTTCCCACGAAATCCAACACTTTCGGAAAAGAAACGTTCAACGCCGGCATAAAGACCATAGTTGACAGTACTTACATATCCGCCACTATTTTGACTCATAGCATGTGGATATGACAATCCAAAATCAAATCCCCAACTGCTTTTTGCAACCTGTGCGTTAGAGTTTCCAAATAAAAAGAAAACGGAGAATAATGTTAGTAAAAAGAATTTTTTCATGGTTAACCCCATTATTAATGAATTTTATTATTTTCGTTTATTATAATTATTAAAAATAAGCTAAAATGTCAATAAAACAAAAAAAATTTTTTTTATATAAAAAAAAAATATAATTTACGTACTCAAATTTTTCGGGGTGTGGCGCAGCCCGGTAGCGCGCTTCGTTCGGGACGAAGAGGCCGTAGGTTCAAATCCTATCACCCCGACAAATTTTGTTCACAAGATAAAATATCTTTCCTAGGTCTATTGTGATAACAATCACAAACTTATCCAAATGATTTTACTTTTCCCGATGTAATTATTAGCAATCGCTTGTCTTGACATTTACAATGCTGAAAGCTATTTTGATAAGTCTAATTCAACTTTATGTTATGAATAAACTTTCTAAAGCAGATTTAAAAAATATCGACGAAGTTAAGGCTTCCGGTTCAATACCCGAACATATTGCCATAATAATGGATGGTAACGGACGTTGGGCTAAGTCTAAAGGTTATCCCCGTGTTGTCGGTCATAAACAGGGAGTTAAAACAGTGCGGACTGTTGTCGAAACTTGTGCCAATCTGGGAGTTAAGTTTTTAACACTTTACACATTTTCAACTGAAAATTGGAAGCGTCCTAAGAACGAAGTTTCGACTTTGATGCGATTAATAGTAAGCAGTTTGAAAGATGAAACGGAACAACTTCATAAAAATAACATTAAGTTGAATGCAATCGGAGCATTGGATAAACTACCGGGTGAAGTGCAGAAAGAGTTGGAAGATGCGCGCGAAAGGACAAAGAACAATACTAGGATGACATTAAACTTAGCGTTAAGCTATAGCGGACGTTTGGAACTAATTAATGCTATTAAGTCTATAAGCGATAACGTAAAAAATGGTTTGATTAATTCTGAACAGATAGATGAGGAAATGGTGAACCGTTTCCTTTTTACTCAGAATATGCCTGACCCTGATTTATTGATTAGAAGTGGCGGCGAATATAGAATAAGTAATTTTTTGCTTTGGCAGATAGCTTATTCCGAAATTTATGTTACTTCAAAGCTTTGGCCTGATTTTTCGACCGATGACGTTTTGGATGCCATTCGTGATTTTCAGAAACGTGAAAGACGATTTGGTTTAGTTAGTGAACAAATTAAAAATGAGAAGAATACTGATAATGATAAAGATTTTTCAAGCGAATTACCTGAAGTTTAGTTTTTACATCTTTTTTCTTTTTGTAACATCGATTTTTCCTCAGCAAGCAAATATTAAAGGGAATTATAAAATACTGGGAATTTCTGTAGAGGGAAATGCTTCGGCTGATGCTAAAACCGTTATTGCAAATAGCGGAATTAAAGTTGGTGATGAGATTGAAGTTCCCGGCGACCAGACTATCTCGGCAATCAAAAGATTGTGGGCGCTAAATATTTTCTCGGACATTAAAATTGAAATTGAGAAAAAAGTTGACAACGGAGTTTTCCTTTTAATTAAGGTTAGCGAATATCCCAGAATTGAAAAATACGTAATTAAAGGTGCAGATGCGATTTCCGAAGATGATATCAAGGAAAAAATAAATTTTATTCGCGGACAAATTATTAAACCGCAAGGTGTAAGACGTGCAGTTAACAAAGTGCTTGACTTATATAATGATGAAGCAATTGTAAACACTAAGATTAATGTAAAGGAGTATTCTTTTCTATCTGCTGACTCGACAGGGAGCAATGAAATTACAGTTAATTGGAGAAACTTTAAAGATTTTTCCGATGAATATCACACTAAGTATGATTATCCTCCGAAAAGGAAGAAAATTTTAGTTGCAAGAATTCAAAACCGCCGTTTTTTGATTTTTGATATTTCCGAAGGGGAAAAACTAACCGTACAAAAAATTAAATTTAACGGAAATATTGCTTTTACCGATAAAGAACTTGTGAGTGCATTAGATGATATTTCAGAAAAAATTTGGTGGAAATTTTGGGACAGGGCTAAATTTAAGAAAGATGATTACAAATCTGCGAAAGAAAAACTCGTGCAGTTTTATAAAAAGAACGGTTACCTCGATTTTGAAATATTAAGCGACAGTGTCAAATATGATCTGAAAAATGATGACGCTTTTATAACAATAAATGTTTACGAAGGTCCGCAGTATAAAATCAGAAATATTTACTGGGACGGTAATTCGGTTTTTACAGATAAACAATTGTCTCAAAGATTAGGATTTTATAAAGGTGACGTTTTTGATTATGAAAGATTCAATCAAAACCTCCATTTTAATAAAGAGCAAAATGATGTTTCTTCACTTTATCAGGATTTGGGTTATTTAACATTTCACCTCGATGAAAGAGAACAAAAAGTCGGGAAAGATTCGATTGATGTTTATATCACGGTTTATGAAAATAATAGATTTCGTGTCGGCAAGGTAAGCATTACCGGAAATACTAAAACAAAAGATAAAGTTATCCGCCGTGAGCTCTATTCAATTCCTGGTGATTATTTTAACCGGAAATTAATATTCCGTAGTTTGCAGCAGTTGGCAAACCTGCGTTATTTTAACGTGGAAAAATTGTATAAAACGGGGATTGACTACCGACCAGCAACAGATACTTCCGTTAATTTAATTTATAAAGTCGAAGAGCAATCAAACGATTATTTTAATGCCTCTGTTGGATACAGCGGAAGTTTTGGATTTAGCGGTTCAATTGGAGTAACACTTTCAAACTTTTCAATATTGGAGCCTTTCAAATTGGGTGGCGGACAAATACTGAACTTCAATTGGCAGTTCGGCGTAGGAAATTATTACCGTACTTTCAATCTCGGTTTTACCGAACCTTGGTTTATGGATACGCCGACTATGGTCGGATTTAACATCTTTGACACCCGCCAGCAATATGTTTACTTTTTAAGTCAGACCGGTATCAGCTTAAAAACCGGTCGAAGATTAAAATGGCCCGATAACTTCTTCTATATTCAGGGTGAGTTAAAATATCAGTATAATAACGTACTTGACGGACGAGGCTGGTATGCCGAAGGAGTTTCGCACCAATATTCTATTAATGCAACTTTAACGCGTAACGATATTGATAACCCGATTTTTCCCTCAAAAGGTTCTAAAATTTCTTTAATGGGAGAACTTTCCGGCGGTCCCTTTTTGCCGGGCAATGTTGATTATCTGAAGTTTCATTTCAAAACGGATTGGTTCAGGCGTATTTTAGGAAATCCGAAATACGCATTTTATTTCGGAGTTGATTTAGGTTTGATAAAGGAACTAACGTTAGGCACTAAAATTCAGCCGTTTGATTATTTCTATATGGGAGGAAGCGGTTTAGTAATTGCTACAACACCTTTACGAGGATATGACGATAGAAGCGTCGGACCGAGAAATTTCAGAGGTGATGTAATCGGCGGTAGAGTAATGACTAAATATACTGCCGAATTTAGAACTGCCCTTACGTTAGATCCGATGCCAATTTATTTTTTGGCATTTGCTGAAGCCGGCAATACATTTTACGATTTAAACTCAACCGACTTTTTTGATTTGCGCCGTTCGGTTGGCGTAGGCGCTAGAATATTAATCAACCCAATCGGTTTAATCGGATTTGATTACGGCTGGGGATTTGACAGGATGGAAGCTGAAGGACAAGAACCTGCGTGGTTGTTCCACTTCCAGTTTGGACGAGGATTTTAATAAATAATAATATAACAATAATGAGAGGTTAATGTGAAAACACTTAAAATCTTTTTGACAATTTTCTTCATCAGTTTTGCTGCTGTTAATGCGCAAGGTAAATTAAAAATAGGCTATGTAAATTCAGAAGTTATCTTAGCACAATATCCTCCGGCGATTAAAGCTCAGAGTGATTTGGACGGAATAGTTGCAAAATGGAGAGCACAATACGACAGTATGGTAACCGATTATCAAACACAGTTGGCATCAGTTCAGAAACAATTTCAAAATATGCCTCCTCAGCAGCAGCAGAAAGTTCAGCAACAATTAGCTCAAAAAGAACAGCAGATAAATCAGTTTCAACAGCAAAAATTCGGACAGCCTAACGGCGAAGTTTATCAGAAAAATCAAGAAATTCTTCAGCCTGTTAAACAGCGAATTTTGGATGGAATTGAACAAGTAGCTAAAAATGAAAAAATGAGTTTTGTCTTTGATAAAAACCAATCAATGCCTGTATTGCTTTACGGCGCAGAAAAATATGATATTACATTCAAAGTCCTTGATTGGTTAAAGAGAGGGAAAAAATAATCGGGGAAAGTATGAAAACTAAATTAGCATTACTAGCCGGATTAATAATCGTGCTTACCGTTACTGGAAATGCACAGCAAAAAATAGGTTATGTTGATTCCGATGCAATTATGAGTCAGTTGCCTGATGCTCAAGATGCTCAAAAACAGATTGATGCTCAAATAAAGGAATGGCAGGAAGAGCTTGATAAAATGGAGAAAAATTGGAAATCGAAATATGACGATTACCAAAACCGCAAGCTTACAATGAGCAATCACAAAAGAGCGGAAACCGAAAAAGAATTGATGTCGATGGAAGAGAAGATTCGCGATTATCGTCAGAAAAAATTTGGCGCTAAAGGGGAATTGTTCAAACTTCAGGAAGACATTATGAAACCTATCCAAAACAAAATTTTTGCTGCGATTCAAAAAGTTGCGGATGAAGAGGATTTTGATTACGTTTTTGATAGAAGCGGCGATGTTATTTTTCTTTACACAAAAGACAAATGGGATTTAACGCCTCTTGTGATTGAAAAAATAAAAGAGCTTGGTAATGCAAACAATTAAGCTGCAGCAAATTGCCGAATTAGTTAATGCTGAAGTTTATGGTAATTCGCGATTAGAAATTGCAGCCGTGGCAAAAATTAATGAAGCCAGAAAAGGGGACCTTACGTATCTCTATTTAGATAAGTATGCCAAATATTTATCGGAAACAAAAGCTTCGGCTGTAATTGTCGGCAAAAAGTTTCCACGGGATAGGGATGACATTACTTACTTGGTTCATCCCAATCCTCATTTTGCTTTTGTGCAAATATTAACGGCATTTTTCGATTTTCATCCCGATTTGGTTCAGAACGAAAATATTTCTCCAACTGCGTCCATTTCCCCCGAAGCAAATATTGGTCGGAATGTTGTTATTGGTGAAAATGTCAAAATTGGAAAAGGAACGGTAGTTTCACATAATTGTGTGATACTCGAAGATTCTGAAATTGGTGAAAATTGCATAATTTATCCCAATGTTACTATCCGAGAAAAAACAAAAATCGGCAACCGAGTTATTATTCACCCAGGTACCGTTATCGGCTCTGACGGATTCGGATTTATTCCGGACGAAACAGGTGTGTATCATAAAATCCCTCAAGTCGGGAATGTTGTAATTGAAGATGATGTTGAACTTGGTGCAAATGTTTCGGTTGATAGGGCGGCACTCGGTTCTACGATTATCCGAAAAGGAGTTAAGATAGATAATTTAGTGCAAATTGCTCATAATGTCGAAATCGGGGAAAATAGTGTGATGTCAGGACAATCCGGAGTTTCTGGCAGTTCCAAAATCGGAAAGAATGCAATTATTGCCGGACAAGTTGGAATTGCCGGGCATCTTGAGATTGGCGATAGAGTGATTGTTGCCGCACAATCCGGCGTCTCAAAGTCTATACTTACATCGGGAATGTATTTCGGAACCCCCGCAAAAGAAATCAAGCTTTCACACCGTTTGGAAGCTCACCACAGAAACTTACCGAACTATGTGGAGAGAATCAAATCTCTCGAAAAACAAGTCGCTGAATTATCAGCAATAATCAGAGAAAAATAATAAGGTAATTTAGAATGTTAGAACTTCAACATACAATAGAAAAACCGGTTTCTCTATCCGGTTACGGGTTACATACAGGTGTTAAATGTAATCTTACATTTATTCCCGCTCCCGAAAATCATGGAATAGTTTTTAAGCGGGTTGATTTGGCAGAAGATGTTACAATTCCCGCTTTAGCCGATTACGTTGTTGACATAGCAAGAGGAACAACTCTCGGATTGGGAGATGTTAGAATTCATACCGTTGAACATGTTCTGGCGGCAATAGCAGGTTTGCAGATTGATAATATCATTGTTGAAATTGACGGAATCGAACCACCGGTTTGCGATGGCAGTTCCAAACCATTTGTTGAAAAACTTTTGGAAGCAGGACTAAAAAAACAAGACGCACCGAAAGATTATCTTGTAATCGAAGATACGATTCATTATAAAGACGAGGAAAAAAGTGTTGAAATTGTTGCACTTCCGCTTGACGGATTTAGAATGACCGTGATGGTTGATTATAAAAATCCGGCGCTTGGAAGTCAGCATACCGGACTTTTTGATATGGACGAATTCGTAAATGAGTTCTCGACCGCAAGAACTTTTTGTTTTTTGAGCGAAGTAGAAGCTCTTGCAGATCAGGGGTTAATTAAGGGAGGCAATATTGATAATGCCGTAGTTATTGTTGACGATCCTGTTACGCAAGATGAACTTGATCGGCTTCGCGAAAGACTCGGAATAAAAACCGAAATGAAGTTGGGCGAAAGCGGATTTATAAACGAACGTACATTAAGATTTAAGAACGAGCCGGTTCGTCATAAACTGCTTGATATGATCGGCGATTTGGCGCTTATCGGTGTTCCGATTAAAGCGCAGATACTCGCAGCTCGTCCCGGCCATGCCTCAAATGTAGAGTTTGCAAAAAAAATACGTCAGCTCTATTTGCAGAAAAAATTAGTAAAGAAATATCAATTCGTGAAAAAAGAAGGAGTGGTTTTTGACGTAAACGCAATTCAAAGAATATTGCCTCACCGTTATCCTTTTCTTTTGGTTGATAAAATTATTGAATTGGAAATGGGTAAAAGAGTTGTCGGAGTAAAATCGGTTACAGTTAACGAACCTTTTTTCCAAGGACATTTTCCCGGACAGCCTGTTATGCCGGGCGTTTTAATTATTGAAGCAATGGCGCAGACAGGGGGAATATTATTACTCAATTCCTATTTGGACCCTTCAAGCAAATTGGTACTCTTTATGGGAATTAACAAAGCAAAGTTCAGAAAAACCGTTCTTCCCGGCGACCAGTTAGTTATGGAGGCAAAACTGGTTAAGCAGCGTAGAAACATTGTAACGATTGCAGCAAAAGCGTATGTGGGAGATAAGCTTGCTTGCGAAGCCGAATTAATGGCTGCAATTGTTGATAGAGAGAATGCTGTTGAGGAGAATAAATAATGCGGAATTTTCATCCTACTGCGATTATCAGTCCCAAAGCTAAAATTGCTGATAACGTAAAAATTGATGCTTTTGCCGTAATTCATGATGATGTGGAGATTGGTGAAGGTACAA
The DNA here is from genome assembly GCA_964570865.1 of uncultured Melioribacter sp. Lineage (GTDB taxonomy): Bacteria > Bacteroidota > Ignavibacteria > Ignavibacteriales > Melioribacteraceae > WGAL01. The sequence continues at coordinate 9,532 of CAZMZM010000045.1, read as the reverse complement.
GCATCGGGCCAAATGCCGTAATTTACGATGGAGCAAGAATAGGGAAAAACGTAAAGATATTTCAGGGAGCCTCGGTTTCGAATGAACCGCAGGACTTAAAATTCGGAGAGGAAAAAACGTATTTCTATATTGGAGATAATACTGTAGTTCGTGAATTTGTAACTTTACATCGCGGTACTGTAGAAACTGGATTTTCAAGAATCGGAAAAAATTGTTTACTGATGGCATATTCACACGTAGCTCACGATTGTATTATCGGAGATAATATAATTATTGCAAACGGAGTTCAAGTTGCCGGGCATGTTGAGATTGATGATTTTGCAATTATCGGAGGAATGACGCCGATACACCAGTTTACCAAAGTAGGTAAATATGTGATGGTTGGCGGCGCATACCGCGTTACTCAGGATGTTCCTCCGTTTGTACTTGTCGGCGGATATCCGATTAAATACGAAGGAATAAACGTAATCGGGTTAAGACGAAAAGGTTTCAGCAATCAAGAAATCCGGACGTTAAAGGAAGCGTACAAAACTCTCTTTTATTCGGGAATGACACTTGCAAAAGCTGCGGAACAATTGGCGGAAACTTATCCTGATGAGAAAAATGTTCGGGAGATTTTAAGTTTTCTCAAAAGAAGTAATCGCGGAATTGTGAAAAGATGAAATGGAATTTGATTAAATCGGGCGCAAGTCCGGGAAAACAGAACATGGAGTTTGACATGAACCTTGTCCGGCAATGTAAAGACGGACAAGGTTTTTTTCGTTTGTATTATTGGAAGCCGTTTGCAATTTCGTTGGGGGCTCATCAAAGTGAAGATGAAATTAATTTTTCACAAGCTTCAGCGGATAATATTGATGTTGTTAAGCGGCCCACAGGAGGACGCGCAATATTACATGCCGAAGAGTTAACTTATTCTGTTGTAATTCCGCTAAGTTACGGGTTAAAACCTCGTGAGATATATGAGAAAATATCTTTGGCGCTTATTTCCGGATTATCCGAATACGATACAGTATTGTCTAAAGCTAAGTTGGAGAGTGAACAGCCGGACTTTGGAAGTCTCTTAAAAAAGCAAAGCGGGATGTTATGTTTTGCCAGTACAGCACGGAATGAAGTGAAATTCAACGGGAAAAAATTAATCGGAAGCGCACAGCGGAAATTAACAGATAAGGTGTTGCAGCACGGTTCGGTGCTAATCGGAAAATACCATACTAACCTTCCGAAGTATCTGAATATAGATGAAGACGGCAAAACGGAATTATTGCACGAATTAGAAAATAAGACCACAGAAGTTGAAACAATCTTAAATAGAAAAGTTGATTACACGAAATTTGAAGATGCAATTATTGCAGGTTTTGAAAAGCAATGGGGTATTAGATTTTGAGAAAATTGATTGATGAATTGGACATCCCAAAAGTCGGTAAAGTGAAGGTTTACAATAATTCACGCTCACGGAGGATTTCATTAAAAATCAATCAAGATTCGGACGTATTGGTAGTAATGCCGATTAACATGACAGTAAAAGATGCGGAGCGGTTTATAATTAAAAATGTTGATTGGATTGTAAAAAGCCGCCTAAAGATGAATGTTAGAAATCATAGAAAAATTATTTGGGATGAGAATACAAAATTTTCCACAAAATATTGTGATGTGAAAATTTTTCCGTCCGAGACTAAATATGTTTTAATTCATCTCGGTGAAAATTTGTTGGAGATTCAATATCCTAAAGAGAAAGATGTAAAATCGGACGAAGTTCAGAACGGAATTAAATTTGGAATTACCGAAACATTACGATTGGAAGCAAAAGATTTTCTTCCTGTTCGTTTGAAGCAATTGGCTGAGAAATATAATTACAAGTACAATAAGGTTTTTATCAAGCATCAAAAAACCAAGTGGGGAAGTTGTTCATCAAAAAAGAATATTAATTTAAATCTTGAGTTAATGCTTTTGCCGGATGAAATGATTGATTTTGTTTTGCTTCATGAACTCGTACACACTAAGTATCTTCATCACGGAAAGGGTTTTCATCGCGAGCTAAATAAAATTTTCGGAGGAAGAGAAAAAGAATTAGATAAAAAGTTGAATCAATATAAATTCTTCCTTCACTAAACTTTTTCGATTTACCCTTCGTTTTTTTTGCTTTTGCGGGAAGAAATTTTTTTATATTTTTGCATTAGTTCTTATAAACATTGAAGCCGTTAGGGGCGCTTCCGTTCGGAGGCTGAGAAGAACCCTTGAACCTGATCCGGGTAATGCCGGCGTAGGGAAACATCGCACATTATTTTGTGTTTCGCCGTTTCCCAAAGCGGCTTTTTTATTTTAAAACAAATTTAAGGTAAAAAAATGAAACACTTAATAATAGTATCACTTCTTTTTGTTACATCAATTTTTGCACAGAACATAACAGTTAGCGGCACTATTAAAGATGCAAAAACCGGCAGAACGCTGGCAATGGCTAATGTACTTGTTCAGGGAACTTCCAATGGAACCGTTTCCGACGTAGAAGGTAATTTTACGTTATCTAAATTAAAGAAATCCGACCTCCTTGTTTTTTCGTTTATCGGATATAAGAGTAAAACGGAAACAGTTGCTTCCTTGATTAATAATAATATTGTTTATCTGCTGCCGAAGGCATTTACCAGTCAGCAAATTATTGTTGAAGCTATGAACGGGGAGAAAGGGGAAACGCCCGCTTCTTTTGACGAAGTAACAAGAACCTCGCTTAAACAAAACTATGTAAATCAGTCGGTGCCGGAGTTTATAAGCTATTTGCCTTCCACAACATTCTATTCCGAAAGCGGCGGAACCGTAGGTTACACTTATCTTAACATTCGCGGATTCGGACAGCGTCGCATCTCTATCTCGGTTAACGGCATTCCGCAAAACGATCCGGAAGATAATAATGTTTACTGGGTTGACATGCCGGATATTTTAAGCAGCACGGGATTAATTCAAGTTCAGCGAGGAGCAGGGAATGGTATGGTCGGGTATCCCGCAATAGGCGGCTCAATAAATATCATAACATCACCGTTTTCAGATAAGCGTGATTTTTCCATTAACGCACAAGCCGGAAGTTACAATTTGCGAAAATACAGTGCTGCATTTTCAAGCGGATTGATTGATAATAAATATTCACTTTATGTAAAACTCGGGCAAACACTTCAGAGCGGTTACAGGGATTTATCTTGGGTAAATTATAAATCGTACAATGTTTCCGCTGTTCGTTACGATAAAAATTTTACTACTCAGATTAATTTGTACGGCGGACCAATTACTGACGGACTTGCATATTACGGTCTTCCGAAAAACGTAATCGGCAACAGGGAAGAACGACGGGCAAATTATTCGTGGTGGGACTACGACTACACTAACGGCAAGTATTATTCATGGTCTGTTAAAAGACGCCCGGAAGAAAGAGAATATTATTCTCAACCTCATTACGAATTGCTGAACGAATGGACGCCAGCTAAAAATATTACAATTAATTCCGCACTGTTTTTAATCATTGGGAACGGTAATTTTGATTTTGACGGTTCTTGGGCTGACACTACAACATTAAGGTTAACCTCAGAGTATGGATTCCATCCGACGCAAAATCCCACTAATACTTTGATTAGAGCCGAAGTTGATAATCAACAGATTGGTTGGATCCCGAGAATTAAATGGACACATGAAAACGGGCGGTTGATTGCCGGCGGCGAAGTTCGCCTTCACAACTCGGTACATTGGGGCTCTGTGCTTTACGGCAGCGGTTTGCCCGAAGGTCTTTCACCCGAACATCGTTTTTACTACTACGAAGGGGGAAAGAATATTTACACTTTTTTCTTAAACGAAAATTACAATATTTCGGATAAGCTGAATATTATGGCCGAACTGCAAATAGCCTCACACAAATATAAAATTGAAAAAGAAAAATACCTCGCTAATAATTTCACCGTAAGTGGTACTTACTTAAATCCTCGTGCGGCACTTAACTACAGAATAACAGATAATCTAAATACTTACATATCGTTTGCCAGGGTAACCCGCGAACCTCGTCTAAAGAATTACTATGAAGCCGAAGGTTCATATTACGGAACAACACCGCAGTTTGGCAGAAACGGAGATGGCACATTCGACTATTCCAATCCATTGGTAAAACCGGAAACAATGAACGATTTTGAATCGGGAATTAGTTTTTCAAATGAAAAAATCTTTCTATCGACAAACGTTTATTACATGCTTTTTGATAACGAAATTGTAAAGAACGGGCAAGTGGGTATTTTCGGTGATCCGGTTACGGGAAATATGAAACGCACTGTTCACGCCGGCGTTGAATTTACTGCAAAATTAAGAATCGATGATTTTATTGATGTTACAATTAACGGTTCGTATTCAGATAATTATATTTCTGAAGGCAAGCACTATGTCAGTAGTACCGATTTTATTGATTTAAGCGGGAATCAACTCGGCGGCTTCCCGAACATGTTGGGGAATGCGGCTTTGTCTCTTCACAAAGACGGATTGTACGGGACAGTGTTGTTTAAGTATGTCGGTAAATACTACTCGGACAACTTTGCCGATAAATTAGAAGATTATATAAAAACAAATCCGGCATTAGTTAGTTATGATGATAATGTTGTTGATGCATACTATGTTGTAAATTTGATCGGAAGTTATCAATTTGAGTTAAGTGGAATTTTCCCGAAAGTTAAAGTTTACGGACAAATCAATAATATGTTTGATAAACTTTATGCGGGTTACGCAGTGGGAAAGGAATTTTTTCCGGCTGCAGAACGTAATTTTGTGTTTGGAGTTAGTCTCGGATTATAAATAGAGTAACGAGAAATTTGATAAATACAACTCGCCGAATGATTTGAGTGAAAAAAATCGTATCGAAGCGACGGAAGAAGTGAATGAAACATGTATGTAGTAAAAATATTAATATTTACAATATTAGTTATTAATAATTTTGTTACATTTATTAATTTATAAGCATAAGAATATTTGAGAAAGTATTGCATAAAAATAAGAAAGCAATAATAATAGGCAGCGGAAAGGCTCCGAAAATGAAGGAGCTGGAATTCTTTATTCGGGAAGGATTTTCTTTTATCGTTGCTGCGGACGGCGGAGCAAACACCGCTTTTAAACTCGGTGTAATTCCGGATATAATAATCGGAGACTTTGATTCCATTAAAGAAGATGTATTAAAATATTTCTCAGATAAAACCGAAATTAAACAAATTAAACGACAGTTTGATACCGATATTGAAAAAGGGATAAAATTTCTGATAAGGAAGAAGTTTACCGATGCTGTTTTACTTGGCGCTTCGGGTAACAGACTTGATCACACTTTTTGTAATATCGGGAACATACTGAAATATAAGGGGAAGATTAATATTCATCTTTTTCATGAAAAAACAATCGCCACTGTTTACGAAAAATCCGTACGGCTAAAAACAAAAGTTGGCGAAACAATTTCTATTTACGGAGTTGACGATAAAACATTTATCTCAACCAAAGGATTAAAGTATCCGGTCAAGAATGAAACTTTGCCGTTCGGAGTTAGAGGCGGAACCAGTAATGAAGCTGTTGCCGATGAAGTTCTGATTGAGATTAGCGGCGGTAAGGTAATAGTAATGCGTGAATTCAGTCTTCTTAGGAAAAATGCTCTCCTTCGCTTTATCTGATTATATCGTACTCGCCTCATTTTTCGTTGTTGTTCTCGCTATCGGGATGATTTCTAAAAGCGGAAAAAGCAGGAATGGAGTTGACTATTTACTCGATTCGCGTAAAGTGGGGATACTATTATTTGTTGCGACAAATGTGGCTACTTGGTATGGCGGAATTCTTGGAGTCGGGGAATTTACTTATCGTTACGGTGTGCTCAGTTGGGTTACTCAAGGTCTTCCTTATTATATTTTCGCAATCATATTTGCTTTGTTTTTTGCCGAAAAAATTAGAAACGCACAACTCTTTACAATTCCGGATAAGATTGAAACGGTTTATGGAAAAAAAACAGCGTTGCTCGCCGCCGGAATTATTTTTATTATGGTTAACCCTGCGCCGTATTTGTTGATGACCGGATTTTTGTTTGCGCTGATTTTCAATATATCGTTTTACTGGGGAATGATAATTTCTCTGATGATGGTTGCAGCATATCTTTACAAAGGCGGATTTAAATCTACGTTATATACCGACTTATTCCAGTTCGCTATCATGTTTATCGGGTTTATAATTATTGTTATTGCCGTTACAGGAGAATACGGCGGAGTTAGTTTCCTAAAAACCAATTTGCCTTCCGAGTTACTGACCGTGCCGAAGGGAAACGGAATGTACATCTTGGTTTGGTTTCTCATTGCACTTTGGACCTTTGTAGATCCCGGTTTTCATCAAAGAAGTTACGCGGCAAAATCGGGGAAAGTGGCTAAGTGGGGAATAATAATTTCCGTACTGTTTTGGGCACTGTTTGATTTTTTAACAACTACAACCGGACTGTTTTCACGCGCTGTTCTCGGCAATAATGTTAACGCTGTTATTTCATATCCGCTACTTGCAGAAGAAGTTTTGTCACCCGGATTGAAAGGGCTTTTTTTTGCGGCTTTATTTGCCACAATACTTTCAACGCTTAACAGTATGACTTTTATCGGAGCAACAACTTACAGCAGAGATTTTATTTTTAGAGTTGCCAAAAATAAATCAGAGATTAACATTGAAAAAGAAACCCGTATCGGTCTTTTGGTAACGGGAATTATTGGATTTGCGCTTGCCGCCTTCTTTCAATCGGTTGTTGAAATCTGGTACACAGTCGGTTCAATACTTATTCCGGGGATGATTCTGGTTGTTATTGGGGCGTATTACCCGAAACTAAGAATTACAGGTAAAACGGCATTTGTTGAAATGGCTGTTGGTATTATCGGAAGCGGACTTTGGTTAATCTTGAGGAATCTTTATCCGGATAATAATATGTTTGAACTTATTGAGCCGATGTTAATCGGTTTACTTTTTGCTTTATTGATTCATTTTGTAGGGATAAAAAAAGCCCGCTCGAATGAGCAGGCTTTTAACTCAAACAATCTATTTTAAGAGAATTGCCTTTTTGGTAAAAGCAAGGGAGCGGTGCGAAACGGAGGACTGAAATTTAATGTATATCAAGTAAACTCCGCTTGGTACATTCTCTGCGTCCCATGTAATCTCATGATAACCCGCACTTTGATTACCTTTGAAGAGTGTCGCAACTTGTTGTCCCAACAACGAATAAATCACAATACTTACGGAACTATTTTCCGGCATTGAATATTTTATCATTGTTGAAGGATTAAAAGGGTTCGGATAATTTTGAAATAATTCGTAACGAGTCGGGACATTGCTATCATTATTAACTCCTACAAGAGTAACAGGCGCAAAGTTTGAATAGCCGGATTGTGTGAATTCATTAAACGCTTTAATTTGGTAAACATACGATTCCGCGCTTGTTAAATTAGAATCGATATAGGAAGTTGAGTTTGCCGAAGTTGTATCAATTACTGTAAACAGCAGACTTGTCCCGAGCGTCCCTTCCGCCCGTTCAATAATAAATCCGTTTTCACTTTCCGAAAAATCAACCCAACTTAGTTCAACCTTCCGAGGCTCAGGATTTGTTGCCGTTAAGTTTCCGGGAGAATTCATTTCGGTTACAGCGGAATCTATATTTGAGTAGGCGGAATTACCTGCATTATTAAATGCATTTACCCTGTAAGAATATAGCATCCCATCGATTAAACCGGTATCGGTATAATCGGTAGAATTTGCAGGAAGCGAGTACATTTGCGTCCAACTTCCGGTATTGCCGATTTTTCTTTCAATCATAAATCCGGTTTCATTATCGGAATTATCATTCCACTCCAATCCTATTGAAGAAGAATCGATTGTTGAAGCAGACAATCCGGAAGGAGGATTTGGATAAGGATTGTTTACTATAAAATCGAAATTGTTCGAGTAGTCCGATGTGGCAATAGCATTAAAAGCTCTTACTCGATAAGTATAATATTCACCGAAGATTAAGTTGGAATCAACATAAGAGGTTACATTTGCACTAACCGTATCAAGGACGTAAAACGAACTTGTATATTCATGTCTCTCAATAATATATCCCGATTCCGCGGATGAGTTGTCCGTCCAAGTTAAATTGACATTATCAACTCCGTCTAAAGTTCCCGATAAATTTGTTGGTGCTTTAATGGGAGTTACAGCGGAATCTATATTTGAGTAGGCGGAATTACCTGCATTATTAAATGCATTTACCCTGTAAGAATATAGCATCCCATCGATTAAACCGGTATCGGTATAATCGGTAGAATTTGCAGGAAGCGAGTACATTTGCGTCCAACTTCCGGTATTGCCGATTTTTCTTTCAATCATAAATCCGGTTTCATTATCGGAATTATCATTCCACTCCAATCCTATTGAAGAAGAATCGATTGTTGAAGCAGACAATCCGGAAGGAGGATTTGGATAAGGATTGTTTACTATAAAATCGAAATTGTTCGAGTAGTCCGATGTGGCAATAGCATTAAAAGCTCTTACTCGATAAGTATAATATTCACCGAAGATTAAGTTGGAATCAACATAAGAGGTTACATTTGCACTAACCGTATCAAGGACGTAAAACGAACTTGTATATTCATGTCTCTCAATAATATATCCCGATTCCGCGGATGAGTTGTCCGTCCAAGTTAAATTGACATTATCAACTCCGTCTAAAGTTCCCGATAAATTTGTTGGTGCCTTAAGGGGAGTTACAGTAGATACGGTATTGCTGTATGGAGAATTTCCAATGCCGTTGTATGCTTTTACGCGGTAGTAGTACCGGATTCCGTCTGAGACAGTAGCGTCAACATAGTCTGTAGTGTTAGCCGGAAGAGTAGCAATTTGCACCCATGATTTTGTCGTATCCGTTGCGCGTTCAACTGCAAATCCGTTTTCGTTATTTGAATTATCAACCCATGAGATTTGTGTTTCGATTGAAGTGGTTAACGATACGGTTAATCCGGAAGGCGCAACCGGCGGAGCAAGAGTTGCGAAAGTAATTTTGCCGTTATCCGTTAAAGCATTCGGAGAACCCTCGTTAAACATAAAACTATCAAAATTGATATTTGAATAATTACCGACTACTACATTTGCATTGGGCAAAAACCTTAATTTAACGATAGTTCCCGCAGTATTAAATCCGGTAGCGCCCGCACCGGCAATAACGATACTGTTTCCCCGATTGTTCACGGAAAAACTCCATCCTGAAGTTAAAGTCCCGTCGGTAACAACTTGATTAAAGTGTACTTTTGAAGAATCAAATGATATTTCCGTCTGGAGAGAAACTACGGAATAATCCGGAGCGAGAGTCCCCATATAAATCGGTAAATCTATCGATGAAGTAATATCGGCAGTTGTATCGGGAATTGTAACTTCCGTATCGTAAAGGTAGATATTGCCTGAATTACCTGAGCCGCCGTATGTATCCTGAACATGAACGGTTATAATTCCACCCTTTAGTGCGGTCAAAACTCCATCACTACTGATA
>CAZMZM010000044.1:0-21480 GCA_964570865.1 uncultured Melioribacter sp. | reverse complement strand
TAATAGTTACCTGTATGAGTCGTCACAGTCGTAACAGATATGTTGGGGAGCAAATCGGAAAAGGGAAAAAGCTGAAGGAAGTAATTAAATCGATGGAGATGGTTGCCGAAGGTGTTGAAACATGTAAATCGGTTAACCAGTTAGCCGAAAATTATAAAATTGATATTCCAATTTCACGTTCTGTTTATAAAATATTGTTTGGTAAAGCTGACCCGCAGATGGTAACTTACGAGTTGATGACACGGGAACTAAGAACCGAATACTAATTTATGAAGGACGTCGAAACTCCAATTCAATATCTCAAAACTATCGGGCCCAAAAGGGCGGAGATGTTTGAGAAAATCGGGATTAAAACCGTCAAAGATTTACTCTTCTATTTTCCCACTCAATATCTTGACAGAAGTACAATTCTTACAAGCGATGAAGCTTATTTTTATGTAGCTAACGGATACGAAAATGAAATTACAATTGTAGGACAAGTTGCTACAAAGGAAATTATTAACTCTTACAGGAAAAAACTGCTTAAAGTTACATTCAGGGATTCGAAAGGATTTTTTGACGCTGTTTGGTTTAACGGAATTAAATTTTTTAAGAATAATTTCAATGAAGGGGATTTTTTTGCTATATCTGCAAAACCTGCAATAACTCGTTACGGTCATTTGCAATTTGTTCATCCGGAATTTGATAAGTTGGACACAAGTGAATCGGATGAGTTTTTAAATACAGGGAAATTAATACCTTTTTACCGAATCCCGAAAACGCTAAAATCAAAAAATATCGGCGAATTCAGTTTTAGGAAATTGATTAAAAGTACCGTGGAATTATTCTCTGATTCATTAACGGAAACTTTGCCCGAGAAAATAGTAGCGCAGCGGAATTTGCTTTCATTGTCCGAAGCTGTGAAAACCATTCATCTCCCTGATGATAAGCTGAAACTTAAAAAAGCCTGGGCTCGGGTAAAGTTTGAAGAGTTTTTCTTTTTTGAATTACTGGTTGCTCTGAAAAAGTCATTTGTGAAAAATGACATTAAGGGGATGGCAATTAAAGTAAAACCCGACCCGATTAAAAAGTTTTTAGAATCCTTACCGTTTGAACTAACCGACGATCAACTCGCGGTTTTGCACGAAATCCGCTTGGATATGGAAAGTTCAAAACCTATGAACCGTTTGCTGCAAGGCGATGTTGGCAGCGGAAAAACAATTGTTGCACTTATCGCGATGTTAATGGCTGTGTTTGCCGGGTATCAAACAGTGTTAATGGTTCCGACTGAAATTTTGGCAAATCAGCATTTTGAAAATATTACAAAGCTGATAAAACAATTCGGATTAATGACTACAGTTGTTCTCGGAAGCCAAAAACCTAAAGAGAGGGAAACTGTCCGGAATATTATTTTAAGCGGAGATGCTGATATAATAATCGGTACTCATGCTCTGTTTCAGGAAAAAATATCGTTTAAAAATTTAGGACTGGTTGTAATCGATGAACAGCATCGTTTTGGAGTTGAACAGCGGTATAAGCTAATCAACAAGGGAATTTCACCGGACGTATTAATTATGACGGCAACCCCAATTCCCAGAACGCTTTCGCTAACACTTTACGGGGATTTGGATGTTTCAACAATTTCTAATTCTCCCGCTTCAAGAAAGGAAGTTAAAACCTATCTCAGCAACGAATCGAAGTTGGATGAGATTTATACATTTGTTAAAGAAAAAATTGATAATCAGGGATACCAGGTTTTTGTTGTTTATCCTTTGGTTGAAAAGTCAGAGAAATTGGAGTTCAAGTCTGCCATTGAACATTTTGAAAAGTTGAAAAAAGGATTTCTTGAAAATTACCGTGTCGGGCTAATTCACGGTAAGATGAAATGGGATGAAAAAGAGGAAATGATGAGGCGTTTTCTCGAAAAAGATTTTGATGTGCTCGTTGCAACTACTGTTATTGAAGTCGGTATTGACATTCCGAATGCGAATATTATAATAATAAATGATGCAAACAGATTCGGACTTTCGCAGCTTCATCAGCTCAGAGGAAGAGTTGGAAGAAGTGATAAGCAAGCTTATTGCATTTTGGTAACAAAAGAGGATTACAAGCATAAAGTTACATCTGAAAAGTTCAACTTTGAGTTTATGTCGAAGGCGGAAATCGAAAAAAATAAGACCGCAATTCGCCTGAACGCATTGGCACAATATTCCGATGGATTTAAGTTATCTGAAATTGATCTGAAACTGCGCGGTCCGGGAGATATTTTCGGAAAGCGGCAAAGCGGGCTGCCGGAATTAAAATACGGGAATATAGTCGAAGATGCCGATTTGTTATTTTCTGCTAAAGACGCTGCGTTTAAGGTTATCAGTTCTGATCCTAAACTATCCAATCCCGAGAATAGGATACTTAACAGAAATATCAAGAAAAATTTTGCTTCACATTTTAAGTATCTTAAAATAGGGTAAATAATATTCCAATTAGTTCACTCCTATCTAAGACTAACTTAAATTATTTCATAATAGTTCAAACTTCAATTCTTTGCTTTTATCCAGGATGCAACTTCTTTCCAAGTCGGTTTTTTCCCTGTCATCAATATTCCGATTCTGTAAATTTTCCCTGAAAGGGGGAACACAAGGATTAAAGTAACCAAACTTACAATAATCGAAATGATAAATTGACTAACCGGCACTTCCACTAATGCCATTCTTGCCGGCATAACTATTATTGCCGAAAATGGGAACATCGAAGTATAAACGGCAAGCGAATTCGATGGATTATTACCGACAGATAAGGCTATGAAAAACGGTATCATAATTAACATCATTACGGGCCACAGACCTGACTGGGCATCTTGGTCGTTATCAAATATAGCGCCGACAGCGGCAAACAAACCGAGAAATGTAACAATACCGATTAAGAAGTTAAGGAAAAAGTAGAGCCATTGCCAAATGGAAATCGAGATGTTCAGTTCCGGCGGAAGCATAAACCACGTTGTTGATAAAATCAAAATAATCGGAATTATCCAAATAAACATTTGAGCCAGCGCTGTAAGTGAAGCGCCGATTATCTTACCGACCATTAAATCGTTGCTGCTTACGGACGAAAGAAGAACTTCAACAATTCTGTTGTTTTTTTCTTCAATTACCGAGCGGAGAATTAGTGTACCGGAAAGCATTAATCCCATGTAAAGCAGAAAAGTAAACCCGAATGAGATAATTTCCCCTCCGAAGCCTTCTTTTTCGATATTTTGGCTGCTTACTTTCATCGTATTAAAATGAACACGTTTTTTAGCATATGAAATATCTTTCTGGTCAATATCACGTCCTGCAAAATATTTAGTTACAAGCACTTGGTTTATTACACTGCTCAGTTTCCCTGTAAGAGAGCGATTTTTAGGATTTTTAGAGTAATATCGTACTTCTTTATTCGTTAATGCGTCTTTGGGAATAAAGACTATTCCGTTCAAAGATTCATCCATCAGAAGAGGTTTCATCTTTTCCAAACCATTCATAAAATCTTTTTCGTTCATCTCTTCGAAAGTTAGAATAAACTCTTTTGAAACAGCCATATCAGATTGTATAAATTCGTTTTGCAACTCATCGATAAGATTAGGAATTCCGGTTACAATCATTATTTTTTTTGTAGTGTTGCTATCGTAACTCATCATGTAAGATTGAATACCGACCGATAGAAATATTATGCCGGGAATCAGTAAAGTCATTATTACAAAACTTTTTGAAAAGAGTTTATCTTTAAGTTCGCGTCTGATAATTCCTTTGGTTTTCTTAAAATTCATTTCCAACTCCTTTCCAAGAATGAGTAGTTTCGTTTTCGGAAACGCCGGCCAATTGAACAAAAATTTCATGAAGAGAAATGTCGTTAGCGGAAAATTTATCAATCCTTATGTTTCTGTTTACCAACTCTTTCAGAAACTCTTGCGTGTGCAATGAATCCTTAACCTTAATCCCCGTGAAGTTTCCGAAATCATTAACTTTTTCAACATAAGGGAGATTACGTGCAAACGAAATGTCACCTTCATGGATAAGTGTAATATTACCATCTGAAAATTTTTGTTTTATATCCTTCATACTACCGGAAACAATTATTTTCCCTTTGTCAATCATAGCAATATGATCGCATAGTTTTTCAGCATAATCCATCAAATGAGTTGAAAAAATAATAACCTTATTTTTTTCTTTCATCTCAAGAATAATATCTTTCAGCAAATCGGTGTTAATCGGGTCGAGTCCGGAAAAAGGTTCGTCGAGAATAATAAAATCGGGGTCGTGAAGGATAGTAGTGATAAACTGGATTTTTTGTTGGTTTCCTTTCGATAAATCCTGAATTTTTGATGAAGCTCTGTCAAGTAATTCGAATCTTTCCAAATATTCGAGTGCTTTCCGCTTTACAGTCGAACCTGTTTTCCCTTTGATTTCAGCGAAAAAGAGGAGAGTGTCAAGTACGCTCATTTTTTTGTATAAACCTCTTTCTTCAGGTAAATAACCGACTACATCTTTAAATTCATGAGTTATTTTTTCCCCGCGAAAAATTATTTCTCCCTCATCGGGAAGATAAATATTCATTAACATTCTGATTGTAGTTGTTTTTCCCGCTCCGTTTCTTCCGATAAGACCAAATACCGAGTTTTCCGTTACTTCAAAATTGGCGTGATTTACAGCACAGATATCACCAAAATTTTTTGTTAAATTTCGTATTACAAGAGGATTCATCTTTTCCGGTCGTCCCATTTTATTAAATGATTGATAACAAATTATTTATTATTTTAAACAAAAAAGTTAAATAAAAATAAACTGCTTCCGATAATATATAAAAAATTAATAATCTTGATGAATATAAAAAAAATATACATATTTTTTGTTCTATTGGTTTTATTGCTCGGGGGTTTTATAGCGAACACAGTTTTCCATGAAGTTAAGGAAAACACAATTAGTAAAGCATATAATAACCTGGAGTTATACTCTCTTATATCTTCTCAAAATATAAAATTTAAAATAGATAAACAATTTCATGATTTGGCTACATTAGTTTCTTTTAAGAGTATTCAAAAAAATACAAAATTGGGTCAAGAATTATTGGAAAAATACTTAAAAAATCATAATGAAATTGTTAAAGCGGTAACTAGAATTGATAGTAATGGCAAGATAATATTTTCAACCCCTATTAAGGATGTGATTGGGAATGATGTTTCTTATCAAGAACATAATAAATATGCATTAAAAATTCACTTACCCTTTATTAGTGAGTCATTTAAATCCGTACAAGGATTTTGGGCTATAGCAATAGGGTACCCTGTTTTTAATGAGAAAGGGAAATTTTTAGGACTTTTATCAATGTTACTTCCTTCCGATATATTTAATCAAAGCATTTTGAATACTACCAAAGCATCGAATGTTGTTGATTATTATCTAATTTCTAAAGGCGGTAATTTTCTCTATTCCACTAAAAATAATGAGACAGGTGTCAGAATAAATAAGTTTTTGAAAAATAACACAAGGTATTCATTCTTAAAATCTACAATCGAAAATTCATATTTAAAAACTGAATTTATTGATTCTTTTAAGTCCAACTCTGATAAAATCCGATACTTAGTTGTTAGTTCCAGAATAGATTTATCTAACACTTATTGGACTCTTGTAATAATGCAGAATGAAGATGTTGCAATATCCGACCTGAAGAACTTGACTGCAAAGTTAAAAGTAATTGCAATGTTTTTCATTATTGTATTATTTCTGGGAACACTTTTCCTTTACTGGATAGATATAAAAAGCAAGAAAAAACTTCTTGAACAGGAGGAACTATTTGAAACTGTTATCAAAAAAACCGGCCAAATTATTTACGATATTGATCTCAAAAAACAAACGCTTCGGATGTTTGGTGATATAGAGGTTGTGTTGGGCTACCGGATTGAGGAGATGAAAAAAATAGATAGAAGCAAATTAGAAGGATTAATACATCCTGAAGATTATAAAATGTTTAAAATGATAACTCAAAATGCCATGAACGGGGCTTCTGCAGAAGTAGTTGAATACAGAGTTCGACATAAAAAAGGACGCTACATTTATGTAGAAGACAAGTTTACGTATCTTCGCGATAAAAAGGGGAATCCTGTAAAAAAGATTGGTGCAATTAAAGATATTACATATAAAAAAGTTGCCGATGAAGAATTAAATAGATATAAAGAACAATTGGAAAAACTAGTGGAAGAAAGAACTGTTGCTCTTGAACATATAGCACGGGACCTAGAAATTGAGTTGGATGAGAAAAAGAGGAGAGAAGCGGAACTCGAAGAAGCCCAGCATAAAGCTGAAGCGGCAAATAAACTAAAATCCGAGTTTCTTGCACAAATGTCGCACGAAATCAGAACCCCGATTAATACAATAATGAGTCACAGCGGTTTAATCCGGATGGAGTTAGATGAGTCTGAAATGGATGAAGATACTTTAGATAGTTTTCACGCGATTGAAAGTGCAAGCGAACGTATTGTCCGGACTGTAGAATTGGTTTTAAATATGGCTGATTTACAAACCGGCTCTTTCGAAGTTCATCCGCATAAATATGATTTGTTCTCAGATATTATTCGCCGCTTAAGTTACGAGTTTTTCCCGAAAGCCGAATCAAAAGGGTTAATGTTAAATATTATTTCACCTGATATTGATACTACCGTAATAATTGATGAATTTTCGATAAGACAAATACTCTCTAATTTAATTGATAATGCAATTAAATATACCGAAAAAGGTTATGTAGAAGTATCATTCAGTAAAAATGAGGAAGGCAAACTCATTGTTGCCGTTAAGGATACAGGCATTGGTATCAAAGATGAATATCTTCCTTACTTGTTTGAACCTTTCTCGCAAGAGATGCAAGGTTACACTCGTAAGTTTGACGGTAACGGGTTGGGAATGGCATTAGTGAAAAAATATGCGGAACTGAATAATCTCGATATTTCGGTTGAAACAGAAGTTGGAAAAGGTACAACTTTTTATGTGGTTTTTAACGATTAGAGCGTTTACCGGAATATAGTTTTTATTTTTGTATTGTAGCATCAAGTTATTAAACTATTTTCCTTAAACGCTTTCTTCTCAGCAATTTTTACCGCAATAATTACATCAAAATTCCACATCTTCGTTTTCATTTACTACAATAGATTTGACAGTAAATTCACTTACAACTTTTTTAATTTTCAGAGAACAAAATTTTGTATTTTTTATTTCTAAAATTTGGATTACAATGGAAGATAAAACCATAAATATTGAAAATAACAGCATATTTTTCGGGCCGAGAGGTTTAGCCGTAAAAATTTTGAATAGGATTGATAAAACCGATGCTTACTTGGATAAGTTAATAGATAACGAGCTTAAACGCTCAGAGTTATCCTCGCAGGATAAAGCTTTACTTTACGAACTGGTTCACGGTGTAATTCGCTGGATGATTAGGTTAGATTGGGTTTTAACCGGCTTCTATAAAGGGCAGTATGCCAAAAGTATTTCCGATATAAAAAATGCTCTTCGTGTCGCGGTTTATCAAATTCTTTTTTTGGACAAAGTACCTGAATATGCAATTGTTAACGATGCAGTTGAATATATCAAGAAGATGCAGGGACAGAAAGCGGCAAATCTTACAAATGCAGTTCTTCGGAATATTATCAGAAGTAAGGATAACATAAATTACGCTAAGCCGGGAGATGATCCGGTTTATTATCTGAGTAATTATTACTCTCATCCTGTTTGGATGGTTAAACGCTGGATTAGAAGATACGGAAAAGAATTTACCGAAAAAATGGTTATTGCAAATAACGAAAGACCAAGTTTAACCATAAGAGTAAATAATATTAAAAGTAATCCGTACGAGCTGAAACAACTGTTAATTGAGGAGGAATTGGAGTTTTCCGAGACAAAATATTTGCCCGGATATATTAGATTGAAAACCTTAACTAATATTGCAAATTGGGAAAAGTTCAAAGAAGGATATTTTACTATTCAGGATGAAAGTACCGGACTTCCATGTTATCTGCTTGCACCGGATGAAAACAGCCGAGTACTTGATATGTGCGCTGCTCCGGGCGGTAAAACCGCTTTGCTGGCAGATTTGATGAATAATAAAGGAGAAATTATTGCTCTCGATAAGTATGAAAGCAGACTTGAAGTACTTAGAAAAAATTTACTGAGACTTGGTGTAACCAACGTTAAAACCACTGCAATCGATGCGTTAAAATATGAAGATAACGAAGGATTTGACAGAGTATTAATTGATGCCCCCTGCTCAGGTTTGGGTACTCTGAAAAAGAAACCCGACATAAAATGGAAGCGTGAAATAATGGATATTCGTAAACTAAATCCGTTGCAGATTGATTTGTTGCGAAAAGCCTCGACTTTGGTAAATCCGGGCGGATTCATAGTTTACAGCACTTGCACTATTGAACCGGATGAGAATTTTGATATTATCCAAACATTTTTGGACGAGAATCTTGATTTTGAACTTGTTGACGCCAAAACGAAATTCCCCTCCGAGCTTGTAGGGAAAACCGGATGTATTGAAACATTTCCGCATATTCATCAAATGGACGGCTCATTTGCCGCCAAGTTAAGAAGAAAAAAATAACGGAATATTGAAATGGCAAACGAAATTTTGAAGAAATTTGCTTTAGAACTTAAATCGGCAAGAGAAGCTAAAGATTTAACTATTGATGAAATTCATTCTCATACGAGGATTGATAAAAAGTTCTTAGAAGCATTGGAGGATGGTAATTTTTCAATTATGCCCGAAGTTTATATTCGCGCTTTTATTAAAGAGTACTCCGGAGAAGTTGATTTAGACCCTAATGAAATGTTAAAAAAATATGATTTGGCTAAATCGGGGATCGACTTTGAAACCGGTGCTTTACCGGATGAAACCGAAGAACCTGCTGAAAATAAAGAGGCTAAAGAGTTTTCTGATCCTACAATTGAACGGGAAAATAAAACTGAAGAGGTAAAGAAAAATAATTTAATATTATTAGGAATCGGCGGAGTTTTACTGATTGTTATTCTTTATTTTATTTTTGCTTCCGGCGGAGATGAAAAAATTGTGGTCGAACAAAAATATACGCCTGCCGCTGTTGAAGAGCCTTCAACTGAAGTAGTACAAGAACAGATTTCGAAAAAAGTAAAAGCCAAACCTTTTGAAGTTGAACTTTCAGGACTTGATACTGTTTGGATTAGAGCACAGATCGATCAATCCAAAACAGAAGAATTTACTCTGGTGCCTGCAGTAAGCCGTGTAATAACGGTTCAGGATACTCTGAAACTTATTGTCGGTAACATTGCAGGAGTCGAAATTCAACTCAATAATAAACCTATTGATATTTCGGGTAAAAAAGGTCAAGTACGAAATTTGGTTTTAACAAGAAGCGGATTGGTTAAGTAATTTAATTTTGTATTAATTAAGATTCGGGCAGTTTTTTATGAGCGAGAAAATAAAAGAGAGAATTGATTTTTTACGTAAAGAAATCAACAAACATAATTACTTTTATTACGTAAAAGCCGAGCCTGAAATTTCCGATTATGAATTCGACCAATTACTTAAAGAACTTGAGGAGTTGGAGAAGACGCATCCTGAATTCTTTTCCCCTTATTCCCCGACGCAAAGAGTCGGATCGGATTTATCAAAAGAGTTACCACCTATCAAGCATAAGATTCCGATGTTGAGTTTAAGTAACACTTACAACTCCAATGAACTTTACGAATTCGACAAACGCGTAAGGGCGGCTTTGCCTGAAAATGAAACTGTGGAATATGTTACCGAATTGAAAATCGACGGACTTTCTATCGAAGTTTTATACAGAGACGGTTTGTTTGTGGAAGCTTCGACTCGCGGAGACGGTGTAGTGGGAGAAGATATTACGAATAACGCCAAGACAATCCGTTCTTTGCCATTAACTGTAGATATTTCCGTTATTAAAGATTTTGATTTAACGGAGTTTTATGTTCGTGGTGAAGTATTTATCAATAAAAAAGATTTTAACACTATCAACAAGCAGCGTGAGCAAAACGGAGAAAAACTTTTTGCCAATCCGCGTAACTCCGCTTCCGGTACTCTTAAATTGCAAGATCCGAGAATTGTTTCCGAAAGGAAACTTGATTTATTTGTGTATTACTTATTATCGGAAAAGGAAAGTTTTGAAAGCCAAAGCATGAATCTTCAGATTTTAGAGCGGCTTGGTTTTAAGGTAAATCCCACTTACAGAGTTAACAAAAATATATCCGAAGTGTTGGAGTATTGTAAATATTGGGAAGAAAAACGGAATGAACTTCCTTATGAAATTGACGGAGTTGTGATAAAAGTCGATTCGATTAAGCAACAGAAAATTTTAGGGAATGTTGCTAAATCTCCGAGATGGGCTGTAGCTTATAAATTTAAGGCTGTACAAGTCGAAACAATTATTGAAGACATTACGTGGCAGGTTGGCAGAACCGGTGTTGTAACGCCTGTAGCAGAGCTTGAACCGGTATTTTTAATGGGGTCAACAATCAGGCGTGCAACTCTTCACAATTACGATGAAATCAAAAGGAAAGACATTCGCAAAGGTGATTCGGTAATAATTGAAAAAGGTGGCGATGTTATCCCGAAGGTGGTTAAAGTCGTAATCGAAAAACGGAACGAAGATAGTAGTGAAACGCTTCCTCCGGAAAGATGCCCTGTTTGTGGCGAACCTCTTTTTAATCCTGATGACGAAGTTGGGATTTACTGCGAAAACTCATCCTGTCCGGCGAGAATAAAGGGAATTATTACTCATTTCAGTTCAAGGCAAGCCATGGATATTGAAGGGCTTGGAGAAGCGGCAATTGATTTATTGGTTGATAAAAACTTTTTATCCGATTACGCTGATATTTATGAACTGCATAATAAAAGGGAAGATTTAATTACACTTGAAAGATTCGGTTCAAAAAGTGTCGATAATCTCTTTTCCGCAATTGAAAAAAGTAAATCAAAACCGTTTGAAAAAGTTTTGTTTGCTTTGGGAATCAGATTTGTCGGTGCCGGAGTTGCCAAAAAACTAGCTCGCGCATTTGGCAATATAGAGAGATTAATATCAGCTTCGGAGGAGGAAATATTAAGCGTTCCGGATATCGGTCCCGGTATAAAAGATAGCTTAAAAAGATTCTTTTCCCTCGAACAAAACATAGCAATAATCAACAGATTGAAAAGTTACGGATTGAATTTTTATATTGATGAAGTAAATGTCGGAGATGGAGATAAACTACTCGGTAAAACTTTTGTCTTAACAGGTACACTTCCGAGTTTATCGAGGAACGAAGCGAAAGAGATTATTGAGAATAATGGCGGAAAGGTAACAGGTACGGTAAGTAAAAAAACCGATTACATACTCGCAGGAGAAAGTCCCGGTTCCAAACTTGAGAAAGGGAAGAAATTGGATGTTACTATTATATCGCAAGAAGATTTAATGAGGATGATTTCCGAGTGAAGTTAATTGAAAGAATAAAATATAATATCGGTGAAAAGTTGTTGAACAGAGACATCAAGAAAAGAAACTATTCGCAGAATTTACTCTCATCTTTCTTTACCGAATCCGTGGACGTACTGATTTTATTGCCCGAAAGCAACGTGATTTTCCCGTTGGGACTTGATGTTGCAAGATTTTTCAAGATTCATAAAAAGAACGTTACTTTGCTTTTACCCGAACATAAAAGGAATTTGCTCGCAAATAATTTTGATTATTCTTTCATTACATTCGGAGTTGATTCGGTTACAAGCCTTTATCTTCCTAATGACAGATTGATTTCAACAGTTGAAAAGAATGAATTTGATTTGTTTGTCGATCTGGAAAAGAATGATTCGATATTTTATTCCGCAATTGCTCTTAATGTTAATTCAAAATTTAAGATGGCATTATTTCCCAAAAACGGAAGAGAGGATATTTATAATTTATTATTGAATTTCAACGAAACAAATTATGAAAATTCTTTCAGGAATTTATTAAATTCAATACAGATGTTTTAAAAATTAGAGAACTCAATGGAAGAATATTTTAATTACGAAATCAAACGAGAAGACGACATTGTTATTTTTAAAATAACAGAAGCTCGTTTTGATGCTGAAATTGCCGGATTAGTTAAAGGTGAACTTACAATATTGCTTAATACTGAAAATGTTAATAAACTTATCTTTGATTTATCTGAAGTTGAGTACTGTGACAGTTCGGGACTAAGCGCTATTTTATTGGCTTTCCGGATACTCCATTCTTCAGGCGGAAAGGTAATTCTTGCTGCGCCTCAGAAAAGCGTTCTAACGCTGATTGAAATATCTCAGCTAAACAGAGTTCTTACTCTTACCGATTCGGTTGATGCTGCAAAAAAGTTACTCCACTCTGATTAATCGGGTATTTTAGGTTTGGGACTGAATTATATTGTTATTCTTATTTATCTTCTTTCACTTCCACTAATCGGATATTTTACCAAGCGAAAAATTAAAAATGCTGAGGATTATTTTCTCGGTGCGCGTAATATTCCGTGGTGGGCTGTTGCATTTTCGATTGTAGCCGCTGAAACAAGTACGCTCACTTTTATTTCTGTCCCCGGTCTTTCATATTTAGCTAACTTAACTTTTCTGCAAGTCGTTGCTGGATATATTCTCGGGCGAATTATCGTCGCATTTTTCTTTCTGCCTGCGTTTATCAATGGCAAGCTGTCAACATCATATCAATTTTTGGAAAATCGTTTCGGAAAAAGATTGAGGAAAGCTGCGTCGGTTTCATTCCTATTTACTCGTACTGCTGCTGACGGAGTACGACTTTTTGCGACTGCAATTCCACTGAAGTTTTTGCTCAACATAAATTACTTTTATGCAATAGTTATTATTGCGGCAATAGCTCTGATTTATTCTTTGCTGGGAGGAATGCGGAGCGTAATTTGGGTTGATGTTTGGCAAATGTTTATTTACGTCGGAGGTGCTATTTTTGCAGGATATTATATTATTCATCTTCTTGCTCCTTCGGGCGGATTGGAAACAATCCTTTCTGTCGCTAATAATGAAGGAAAATTAAGGTTAGTTGATTTTGGCTTTTCTGGAAGCATCGGTGATTTTTTCTCGAAACCATACACACTTTTCAGCGGACTTATTGGAGGCGCTTTTCTTTCAATGGCTTCACACGGCACGGATCAGCTTATTATTCAACGGCTTCTTTCAATTAATAAATTGCACGATGCAAAAAAAGCTGTTATTGCAAGCGGAATAATCGTGTTTTTGCAGATGGCATTATTTTTAGCAATCGGATTGGGGCTTTACGCATATTACGGAAATCCGAATGTAAAGCCTGACGAAATCTTTGTCAGGTTTATCATAAATAAAATTCCCAATGGTTTTTCCGGTTTGATAATTGCCGGAGTATTTGCCGCGGCGATTTCCACTATTGCCGGTTCGATAAATTCCATGGCATCGTCATCTGTTTACGATTTGTTTTTCCCAAACATTAATCAAATGAGTGGTAAACGAGAGATTTTTCTCTCAAGAGTTTTTTCAACTCTTTGGGCGGTTTTGCTTGTCGGCTCTGCTTTGTTTTTCTCGTTTTCATCAAGTTCGGTGATTGAACTCGCTTTGGGAATTGCATCTTTTACATACGGGGCGTTGCTCGGAGTATTTCTGCTCGGATTATGGCAGAGTAAAATTAATGAGGATAGTGCACTGATTGTTTTTGGGTTAACACTGCTATTTATGATATTTGTTGTTACTTTTACAAACATTGCCTGGACGTGGTATATTCTATTCGGAGTAATATTTGCAAATATAATTGCAATAATTGTCAGGCTCTTTTTCCCTATTGGAACTAAGGGTAAAACAAATAGTTAAAGTGAAAATCTTTTAATACGTCTGCTTTTAGAAAAATGCGTCAATTTTTTGATTTATTTTGTTGCTGCTTTGGGTATTAATTACTGAAAAAGTTTCGTATTTTTAGTTTTTGAATAAATAAGAATATTCGATATATGGAAATTGATAAATGATTACAACTGAACAACTTAAGAATCTCAAATTAATTGTATTTGATCTTGACGGAACATTGTTGAACAACGAAGGGGAAATCCCTTCAGAGACAAAAGATTTGGTCTTTGAACTCGAGAAACTCGGAGTTAGATTTTCATTTGCCAGCGGTCGTTTGCATAAAGCGCTGGTTGATTATGCAAATGAACTTGGAATTAAAACTCCTTTAATTTCTTTAGATGGTTCAATGATTAAATCCCATGATACGGGAGAAATTACTTTTGCTTCTTATGTTCCTCTAAGGTATGTAAAAAAAGCTGTGAGATTGGCTGAAAGTTCTCTTTCAAGATATGCTCTTTGCCACGCTGAAAAGATTTATTACACTGAACACAACTCATTAATTCCTGATTTGCTTGAAAAATATGGTGCCGAGTATGAAATGGTTGAATCGTTAGAGCCATATTTTGAAAAAACTTTGGAGATTGTTATAACTGGAGATCAAAAAGAAAACATCAGATTTATTGAAAAAAAGATGACTTTCCCCGGTAGTTTCGGACTCAGAACTTCTTACTATAAATCTCATTTATACGGAGGTTTATATTATCTTGAAGTCAGAAGACACGGTTCTTCAAAAGGGGACGGATTAAGGAAATTGGCAAAAAAATATCGTATTGGGATCGAAAATTCTGCAGTTGTCGGAGATTGGTATAACGACCGCTCTTTGTTTGAGACAAAAGCTATTTTGTTTGCCGTTGCAAATGCCGTACCCGAGATTTTACGGTTAGCGGATATTGTAACACAAAAGAATAATCACGAAGGCGGAGTCGCGGAATTTTTGGAAATGGTGCTTAATGCAAAGAGAAAATAGTTTATGAAAAGCAGTGTAAGAGTTAAAATATTACTTTTCATCATTACGGTTGGGGTTTTAGTTCTTCTTTTTCCTCACGGGGAATCATTGGATGCAAACGTTTCGGTAGGTAGTATCTGGACAAAAGAGGATTTAATAGCTCCGATGAGTTTCGAGATTTTAAAAGACCAATCACAATATGAAAAAGAGAAAACTGCTGCAGTTTCAAAAGTTTATCCGGTTTTTATTGTTGATGATAGCGTCCTCGTTAAATCCATGAAAGCGTTTTCGAATTATTGGTATTTGTTGAACAGAAAAATCAGGATTTATAAAGATTCGCTTACTCTACCACCAAATCTTTCTATTAGCACCAATGATTTTGAAAAATTAGTGGACTTAAAAAGACGTCAAATATTGCTTTCTAATTCGGCATCAGTAAAACTCAAAGATATTTCACATGCAATTACTAATTCGTTAAGCCCGCTTTATAAAGCCGGAATTACAGATATTACTTTTGAAGAAATTAAGAGAGATACAGTTTCAATCCTTGACGGAAGAATTCAGAAAAGTGTTCCTATCTTCAAATTGTATGATATGAAAAAAGCAGCTGCGGTTCTCTTCAATAATATTAAATCTGAACTGGTTGGTGATGTTGCTGTTGATTCTCTGGCATATAGAATAGCGCTCCGGTTTTTATCACCGAATTTAATATACAGCGAAACACAAACTAATCGTGAACGCAAAATTGCTATGAGTAAAGTTTCACGTAACATTGGTATTGTTAACGAAAATGAAAGAATTGTAGCAAAACACGATAGAATAACAAAAGAGATAAAGCTTAAAATCGATTCCTATAAAATTGCACGAGGGGAACAAATTAGCGGCATCGATTTGGCAATGCAGTATGTTGGTAAAACTATTCACGTTCTGGTTGTTTTATTTCTGTTTATGCTCTATTTGTTCTTATCCCGTAAAAAGATTTATAATGATAACCTCAATCTATTGATGATTGCAATCATAATTCTGTTTACAAGCAGCATAGCTTATTTTGTACAGTTAATGAATGTAAACACACCGGTTAATTTTCTTGTACTTGTTCCTATGGGCTCGATGCTGCTGGCGATTTTATTTGATTCCAGAGTCGCTTTTTTCGGTACGGTTACTATTGCCTTTATTGTCGGAGGAATATTAGGTAACGATTATATCCAAACACTTACTCACATGATTGCAGGCGGTTTTGCGGCTTATACTGTAAGCGATGTTAAAAACAGAAACCAAATTTTCAGATCTTTCTTTTTCATACTGCTCGGATATTTGTTGGGAATTTTTGCTTTCGGATTCGAAAGATTTCATTCGCTTCAAAATATTTTGATGGAATCTTCATTTGCGGCAACAAATGCTTTGCTCAGTCCCGTACTTACATTTGCATTTATCTACTTTTTTGAGAAAACATTCCACGTTTCAACCGATTTAACTTACCTTGAGCTTTCCGATACGAACAATACTTTGCTTAGGGAGTTGATGTCAAAAGCGCCCGGCACATTTAATCATTCGATGGTAATCGGGAATATGGTTGAGGAAGCGTCAACAAAGATTGACGCAAACGCTTTATTGGCAAGGGTCGGAGCATATTATCATGATATCGGAAAAACATATTATCCTGAAGCTTTTGTGGAAAATCAATTTAATGATGTCAACATTCACGACAAACTTCCGCCCGAAGAAAGCGTAAAAATTATTATGAGCCACGTAACAAAGGGGATTGAACTCGCTGAAGATTTTGGTTTGCCAAAGGAGATTATTGATTTTATTCCGATGCATCACGGTACTTTGGTTGTAGGTTTTTTCTATGATAAAGCAAAAAAGTTATACGGTGATGATAAAGTAAATGAAGAAGATTTTCGTTACAAAGGTCCAAAACCGGATACTAAAGAAACCGCTTTACTTATGCTTGCCGATGCTTGCGAATCCGCAGTACGCGCAATGAACGAAATTGAACCGCAAAAAGTAGAAAATCTGGTTTCCAATTTAATTGAGTATCGTATGCGGGACGGACAGTTGGACGATTCGAATCTGACGTTTAAAGATATTCGATTGATAAAAGAAAGTTTTGTTAACGTCCTCCTTAACCAGCATCATAAACGTATCCGCTATCCTAATCAGGATGAAATAGAGAATCATGACTCCGCTGCTGATGGAGAGTAAATGGAAGATTTTTTGAACGAGTATCTCACAACTCTTAAGTTTGAGAAAAATCTATCGGATAATTCTATCGAATCATACAAGAATGATATTATGAAATTTTTGGCTTTTGAGGAAGAGAAAAAGGTTGAAGATGTTGCAAACATTACTTCTGAAGATGTGTCCGATTACTTTTATCAGTTGCGGAAAAGCGGATTGGCTTATTCAACAACAGCAAGAAATATGTCTGCACTCAAAGGGTTTTTCAAATATCTTGATTCGCAAAACTATTTAACGAAGGATCCCACATCCAATCTTTTGCCGATGAAATCTGAAAGGAAACTTCCCGATGTTCTTTCTGTTGCGGAAGTTGAAAAAATATTAAATCAACCTGATCTGTTTGATAAATTCGGACTTCGTGACAGAGCGATTCTTGAACTTCTGTATTCATCGGGTCTGCGGGTTAGCGAACTGATTAATCTTAAATTATCCGATTTGTTTTTCGATGAGGAAGTGATTCGCGTATTCGGAAAAGGCTCGAAGCAGAGGATTGTCCCGATTGGTTCATCCGCTAAAAGATGGATTGAAAAATATCTTTTGGAAAGTCGTACTCTTTTGGAAAAGAAATCAAAAAGCGGCAATTTTATTTTTCTGAATTCGCGCGGCGGGAAATTATCCCGAATGACAATTTGGAATATAGTTCAAAAAAATGTAAAATCTGCAAAAGTTGAAAAGGAAGTTCATCCACACACATTCCGTCACTCTTTTGCAACACATTTATTGGAAGGAGGGGCGGATTTACGCGCCGTTCAAGAGATGCTTGGGCATTCCGATATTTCCACGACGCAAATTTATACTCACATCGATCAGGATTATATAAAACAAGAGTATCTTGAACATCATCCTCTCGAACAACTTTCAAAGAAAGCGAAAAACCGATGAGAACGTATTTCCGAATATTAACCTACGTTAAAAAGTATGCAAAATATTTAGCCGCATCAATTCTGTTTACTTTAATATTTTCATTGATGAGCGGTGCTTCGGTTTATTTGTCTATTCCTTTACTAAGCACGCTTTTCCAGGAAGGGAATAAAGCCGAAGTTGTTCAGACTGTTCCAACCCAAACAATGCCGGCGGCGGAAAGTATTGTGCCGCATGGTATCGCCGAGTCGTGGGCTAATTTAAAGTTGCAAGTTCATGATTATATTTTTACCGGAACTCAGCAGGATATTTTAATTAAAATAGTTGTCCTGATATTATTGGCATTCCTCATTAAAAATATTTCCGGCTATTTACAATCATATTTTTTGGCTTATGTTGAGCAAGCTGTAATCCGTGATTTGCGTAACCAGATTTTTGCACACTTACATAAATTGCCGATGACGTTTTTTAAGCATGAACGGACAGGTAATTTAATTTCAAGAATAACAAATGACACTGTAATTATTCAGCAAAGTATTTCGGCGGTATTCTTAAATCTGATAAGGGAACCGATTACCATTGTTGTTTTTCTTGCAATTGCGGTTTCAATTAGTTTTAAGCTTACACTTTTTTCTTTTATTATCCTCCCGTTTTCAATTGGTATTATTGCTTACATCGGAAGTATTTTAAGAAAACAGAGTTCGATATTACAAGCAAAAATGGCGGATATTACTTCTATTATCCACGAAACGGTAACCGGAATTAAAATTGTTAAAGCATTCGGAATGGAAAAATTTGAAGAAGATCGTTTTAAAAGAGAGACCGAGAAGTTTTTCCGTACCATTTTGAAAATGGTAAGAGTTCGTAATGCGGCAAGTCCGCTTACTGAATTTTTAACGGTTGGAGTTGGGACTGCAATTATTTATTACGGAGGAGAGTTGGTGCTTGTGGACAAGTCTCTTACGGCGAGTGAGTTTATGGGATTCTTATTTGCAATTTTTCAAATAATTCAACCTATCAAAGAATTAAGCAGTGTTAACAACCGCATCCAGGAATCAAGTGCGGCGGCAGACAGAGTTTTTAAGATAATCGATATTGAGCCTGACATTCGTGACTCCGAAGATTCGGTTGAGAAAACTAATTTTGAAGATTCAATTAGGTTAGAGCATGTTTGGTTTAAATATGATGATGGTGACGATTATGTATTAAAAGATATTAATCTCGAAGTAAAAAAAGGGGAGATTGTTGCTGTTGTTGGAAGCAGCGGCGGAGGGAAAACAACGCTTGTAGATTTAATCCCACGTTTCTTTGATGTTACCAAAGGCTCTATTTTATTGGATGAAGTTAATATCAAGAATATTAAAATCAGTTCTATAAAACAACTGATTGGTGTCGTTACTCAGGAAACGATTTTGTTTAACGATTCCGTACGTAATAACATTGCTTACGGATTAACCGATATTCCGGATGAAAAAATAATTGAAGTGGCAAAAGCGGCAAACGCTCATAAGTTTATTATGGAATTGCCGGAAGGACTTGATACGGTAATCGGAGAGCGGGGAGTCAGACTTTCAGGAGGTCAGCGTCAGCGTATTTCAATTGCAAGAGCTTTACTCAAAAATCCGCCTATTATGATTTTAGACGAAGCCACTTCATCGTTGGATAATGAGTCGGAAGTGCTTGTACAAGCGGCAATAGAGCGTTTGATGGAGGAACGTACGGTTATTGTTATCGCACACCGTTTAAGCACAATAAGAAACTCGAGTAAAATAATTGTACTGGATGGCGGCGAAATTGTACAGAGCGGGACTCACGACGAACTTGTTGCAGACGAACAAAGTATTTACAAGATGCTTTACGATTTACAATTTAGAATTGATTCGGAAAGTGATGAATAGCGGCAGGTTGGATAAATTTATATTTGGACTCTATTTGCTTTGTGTGATTACGCTGACAAATTCAATTTTTTTAACACAAATCGGTTACTTTGGAGCGCTTCTTTTACTTTTGTACAAATGGATTTCCGAAAAGCGCAATCCGTTTCAAAAATCCGGTTTAGAGTTGCCGTTTCTCTTATTCATCATTGCGGAAATTCTCTCCACTATTTTTTCAGTTGATCCTGCACAAGCGGCGCACACACTGATAAAACGGTTTATGATAATTCCGTTACTTTATGTTACAATATATGTGGCTTCGGATGAGAAGCGAGTTAAACTGATTGTAAAAGTATTTCTCGGTGCTGCGTTTTTAACTGCTGCGGTTTACCTTGTCGCTTCTTTCCAACATTACATCGAGCATCTTTACTCACTTGAAACAAAAGGACCTTCAACTTTCCAGTACGTAATGACTGCCGGCGGTTTGCTGAGCGTGATTTCGGTTTTCTTCTTTTCTTTTTTCATAAATGAAAAATTACCTATTATAAAAAAGATATTACTTGGTTTTGCTTTATTAATAATACTGATTGCATTAGCCGGAAGTTTTACCAGAGCTGCGTGGCTCGGTACTGCTGCCGGTATTGCAATTGCTCTGCTGTTGCGTAAGCAGTGGATATTTTTGGTGTCGGGATTAGTCCTTATTATTTTGTACGTCTTCCTAAATCCCAAGGTAAGCAGCATTACGGAATATGAAATCGCCTCGGATTCGCTTAAGTTTATCAGGTCAATTAACACGGAGGGAAGAGTTTCGCAATTAAAAGCGGACGGGGAGTTTATTGTCGCTGCTGATTATGATAACGGTTTACTTGTTCTCAAAAAAGGGGAAATAATTTCCGGATTAAAAACCGAGAAACCTGTTGTAACTATAAATAAGTGGAGAGATGATGTATATTATTCGACAACATTGAACAAAACATTTTTCTTTTTTTCACTGAAAGATATTTCTCATCCTCGTTATCTGACGGAGTATATACCAAAGTATCAAATTAAAAACGGAATACCTGTTGACAGTTTGTTTTATATTTTCGGTTCGAAAGGTGAAGTTACAATTTTAAGAAATCCCTCGGCACCGGTTATTTATTCTGAACATAATCTGAATATTGATTTAACCTCTGTTACGATTGAAAGAAACTTCATGGCTTGTTTTTCAGGTACTTCAAATGAATTGCTTGTTTTCTCGATAAAAAATAATTTTCCGGACAAAATAATTTATAGAGCAAAAGCACCTTTTGAGCAAGCGAGAGTTTCAAGTAACGATTCCACTTTAGCTTTTTGGACAGGTGAAAAGTTTAGAGCCTGGCGAATCAAGGGAGACAAATTAACGGAGTTCTCCGTTCCGCCCCGTATTGAAAATATTTCCGGTGTTCAGTTTGACTCATCAGGATTTTGGGGACTTACGTTCGACAAACGTATTTGCCGTATTATCTTCCGAGGTGAAAATCTTGAGGTCAGTGTAAATTACAAGTCGAATAAAAAAATATCAGGTTTCCTGGTTGATAAAAATTTGCTTTACACATATTATTCTCACAAAGATAGAATAACATCCATAGTTGATCCTTACCACAGTACAAATATTCAGAGATTAAATCAGTGGAAAACAGGTTGGCGTATTTTTATGGC
>CAZMZM010000043.1:0-22453 GCA_964570865.1 uncultured Melioribacter sp. | reverse complement strand
TATTGGCAGCCTCTTGAACTACTTCGGCAATTGTGTTCATTCCTTGTACGGTTTGATCAACAACTTTTTTCCCTTCATGTGCCAATTCGCCGGAGCTTTTTACAGCTTTTGCCGCCATATTAGTATGGTTGTTAGTTTCAACAATGGTAGAAGTCATTTCTTCCATCGCGGTAGCAATTTCCGCTGTTTGTGCGCTCTGTTCTTGTGCACCGGCTGCCATTTCTTCGGCGCTTGATGAAATTTGTGTACTTGCGCTTGCCGTTGCTTCAATAGCATCATTGAGATTTGTTATAACACTTTTGATTTTTTGAACTGTAGTATTAAATCCGTTAATCAATTTACCGATGACATCATCTGCAATTTCAGCTTGAATAGCTATAGTTAAATCACCTTGGGCAAATTTGTTCATCCCTTCCATAATTTTCTTTGTACTTCTTTCGAGATATCTTTCCTTGTTTTTAGCTTCTGAAACATCAGTTACAACTTCTATTCCCGAAATTATTTTCCCTGAGTTATCTTTAATCGCAGAACCATGATATAAAATATCAATCTCATTATTTTGAGGTCTTGCAATTGTATTTTCTTCCACGTCGATACCTGTTTCCATCGCTCTTTTTACTGCGCATTTGTCGGTGTTACAATGATCGGTTTTAAAGTAGTCATAACATTTTTTGCCTATTAAATCTTCTTGAGATGTCCCAACCACTATGGAGCCCGCTTTATTCATATACTCGATGTTGAAGTTTTTGTCTATACGCATAACCGGAGCAGGAATACTGTTAATAACTTGAAATTGTTCTTTAACGACATCACGCAGTTTAGCTAACACGTCAGCTAATTTCTGGAAATCTACATAATAAAATGTTTGGTCTTTAACCTCAAAATTATTTTTCGCTAATTCATCGGCAAACTCTTTTAATTGATTTAAAGGTTTAGTAATTAGTTTTACAATAATAAAGTAAAATAAGCCGAAAATAATAGAAAGCATGACTATTAGAAAAATAGCATTCATGGTGGTCTTATTGTTAATTTCTGCAACAGTATCCGTATCATTTTTGAAAAAAGTAAAATATCCGATTTTTTGACCGGAATAGTCTTTTATCGGAATTGAAAAAACCGTAAAATCCTTATTCCCGGTTGAAATAGTCATAATGGTTGTAGTACTGGAGATGTCGGATTTTGTTAATATGTTTTGTACGGAAGGATTTGAAATATAATAATAAACAATGTTGTCCTTAATAATATCGCTTTTGTTTGTTTTAAATCTGCCTGCTTTATCAAATGCACTTTTATAAACTCCGATTGCATAGTTAAGCTGTGAAGATTTTGCTATATTATTAAGAATAGACTTTACCGAAGAACCAAATTCCATTGACCCTATGTGATTATTATTATAAAAAACGGGATATACAATTCTTAGTCCTAATCCGCCTCTTCCAACCTCGAAGCCGACTACTTTTCTTTTTGTTAAATTGGCTTCTATTACAGTTTTTCGGAATCCGGATAAGTCATCTCCGTATTTGCCGGGTTTATGGAGTCTTAGAAAAGAAGTTGCGGGGGGTGTGTGAAACTGAAACTGTCCGATCCCAAAAGTTGGTTTCAATTGTTTTTCAAATATCGGGTACAAACGATTTTTTAATTGTTCCCGATTTTTCTCTGCAAAATATTTAGTAACATTATTATCGTTTAGTACTAATTCTGCAGCCATTGAAAGTGATTTTATCTTTTCAGATACAGCATCATTTAACTGAGTTTTAATATTTTCTTTTAATTTTGTATTGGCTTCGTATAATGCATTATGCCCGTCATAATAATAAAAAACAGTTCGAACTATTAAAAAAACAAATATGATACTTCCTGTGATAAAAAGTAGGGAAAACGTTAAATTTTTCATTTTTTCTTTCATTGTCAACCTCAGTTTTTGGATGTTATTGTTATTGTACAATGATATTGTCGAAAAAACATTGTAATAGTTTATACTTCAAATATTATTTTTTCCGGTTTTTGCAAGGAGTTCGGTTATAGACGGAAAGTAATCTCATGCGCTGTTTCCCGTTTGCACTACAGATTACTTCTCCCAAATTTAGTCGGGATCTAAAAAGCTGAGTAGTGTAATATTTCTTCAATCTCCATTTTCAATTTTGAACTCTTTCTCTCTGTTAATATCAAATGTGAGGATTTGCAACTTTTCTATTTTGCTTCTAAATGTGCTTCGCGGAAGTTCAAGTAATTCGGCGGCTTTGGAAACATTTCCTTTTGCCTTACCCAAAGCCCAATTCAAAATTTCAGTTTCTTTTTCTCTAATGTAATCGTTGTAATTGGGGTAAGTTTTTTCTTTCAAGATTTCTGTTGTTTGCTCGGTCTTTGCTTTTGTAACGGTAAGCGAGGCAAAAAGTTCTTTTTCCCAGCCCGGAATTTCGGAAAGAGCAATTATTCTTTCAATAAAATTTTCCAGTTCGCGTACGTTGCCGGGCCAATCGTAGTCAATCATTTTTTGTAATGCTTCTTCCGAGAGAAGCGCTATTTTTTCTTTGGCTCCGTGCTTAATAAAAAAGTGTTCAACGAGTAATGGAATGTCATCTTTTCGTTCGCGCAACGGCGGAATTTTTAACGGAATAATGTTTAATCTGTAAAACAAATCTTCCCTGAATTTCCCTTCGTTTACCAGCTTTTTTAAGTTTACTTTTGTTGCGACAATTATTCTAACGTCAATTTTAATTTCAGTGCTGCCGCCAACGCGTGTAATTACCTTTTCCTGCAAAGTCCGCAGTAACTTAACTTGCAACTGCAACGGAAAATCGTCTATGTCGTCGAGAAAAATTGTCCCTTTGTCAGCACGTTCAAACATACCGATATGCGTTTTACTTGCACCTGTAAAAGAGCCTTTTTCATAACCGAAAAGTTCGCTTTCAAGAAGGGTATCCGGAATTGCCGAACAGTTTACGGCAACAAATTTTTGATTGGCTCGCTGACAAACAAAATGCAACGCGCGCGCAATTAACTCTTTGCCCGTTCCGCTTTCGCCTTGAATTAAAACGGTGAAATTATTTTTCGCAACGGCTTTTACCGTTTCCAGTAGTTTTAAAATTTGAGGATTTGAACCGATTATTTTACGTCCGTCAAATATTCCGAGTTCTTGTTTTAGCCGTTTATTTTCAGTTACAACTTTTTCGTAATTACGTATATGGTTAAGCGTAGTTATTAATTTATCGGGCGAAAAGGGTTTGATCAGATAATCGTAAGCGCCGAGTTTAAGAGCTTTAACCGCCGTTTCAACGCTGGCATAAGCCGTCATCACAATTACTTTTACATTCGGATTTATTTTCTTTGCACTTTCTAAAATTTGCAGTCCGCTTATTTTAGGTAGGCGTAAATCGGTAACAATAATATCGAACGCTTGCTTCTTTATTTCCGTAAGTCCCTCCTCTCCGGTTTCGCACGAAGTAACGGAGTAGCCTTCGTCCGCGAGTGTATTTGCAAGGGTGATGCGGGTTATTTTTTCATCTTCAACTAATAATAATTTCATTTTTCAATCGTAAATGTTAGTTAATAATTTAATTCTTCTTCGGCAAAGTGATAATAAATGTCGCCCCTTTGCCCTTTTCGCTTTCAACTTTAATAGTTCCTCCAAGGTTTTCAATTATTCCGAGACTAACGGAAAGCCCCAGTCCGGTTCCTTTTCCTTGTTCCTTGGTTGTGTAGAACGGGTCGAAAATTTTATCTGACTCTTCAACGGAAATTCCTTCTCCGTTATCTGCAATTTTGATTTCCAGCTCTTTTTCATCGGAGCGTGTTATTATTATTAAT
This sequence comes from uncultured Melioribacter sp., assembly GCA_964570865.1. Classification (GTDB taxonomy): domain Bacteria; phylum Bacteroidota; class Ignavibacteria; order Ignavibacteriales; family Melioribacteraceae; genus WGAL01. Next base: position 18,646 of record CAZMZM010000043.1, on the reverse strand, counting down.
TCACCCTTTTCGGGCGAAGCATCGAGCGCATTAAGTATTATATTCATAAAAACTTCCTGCAACAATTGTCCGTCGGCTTTTGTAAAAGCATTTTGTCCGAATTGACGGATAATATTAATATTCTTTTGCTGAAGTCTGTATTCCAGCAGTGAAATCACCTTATTAATGCTTTCGTTAATATCAACAAGTTCGTTGTTGCTCCCTTTTTGGCGCGCAAATCCGAGAAGTTTTTTTACGATTAATTCAATATTAGTAATTCCTTCGTCAATTAAATCAAGGTATTCTTTGTTTTGATTTATCTTTCCGGGATTTTTTTCAATTGAATAAAGGCAGCTTTTAATGCCGTTTAAAGGATTATTAATTTCGTGAGCGACTCCGGAAGCAAGTCTGCCGATTGAAGCTAATTTTTCCGCATGATAAATTTGTTTTTGCGCATTAATAAGTTCGTTACGCGAACGTTGTAAGCGTTGTCGCATTTCTTCAAATTTGGAATAAAGAAACTCCGTTTCGTCTGTTCGTTTCGCGGCGGATTTAGTAGTTTCAAAATTGTAATCGAGCGTATCTATAAGTTCTACAAGTTCGCTTAATGTTCTTGTTAATTTTCCGCTGATAAAATATAGAATAACAAGAGCGGACACAATAACCAACAACGTTGAGATAATCAGTATGAAATAAAGTTCTTGTAATCTTGCGATAAGATCTTCGGCGTCAAAGGCAATTTTCATTATCCCCCAACGTTTTCCGGCAATTTCCACAGGGGCAATTGTTTCAAGTATTTCACCGTAGTTTGGGCTGTTGTAAATCGAAGAGATAATTTTCCCCGTATGAATTAGTCCGAGGGAATCATTTTCAAATGTGTTTACTTTCCGCCAATCCGTATGAGCAATAATTTTTCCTTGCGGGTCAACAATTTTAATATAAATCAGATTTTTGACTTTTGCTTCGTAGCCGTTAATTAGAGCGCCGAGTTCTTCTTCCAATGAAAATTTGTTAGTCTCTTTTTTCAAAAATTCATTCAAAACAGGAATTTCAAGTGCTTTGGTTACATTTTCGGCGTTTTCAATAGCATTGTTAACCAATAGATGTTTTGCTCCGAACAAGATTGCGGCTGAAGTTGCCAGCATAATAAAAATAATTACGGAGCCGGTGAAAAGCAGAATTCGTGTTCGTAATGCAAAATGGGATTTTTTCATCTAATTCTCACTTGCATTTATTATTTTTTTCAGTGCCGCATAATCAGAATTTTTTGCTCTCACAAAACCGTAAGCAAACTCGGAATCCCAATTTGCCGTTTCTTTTTTGCTTTTTATCGAAAGGAGCGCATCGACTAACAATTTAACTTTTTCGGGATTACTTTTTCTCGAGATAACCAAAGGTGAGCCGGGTATCGGGTCGGAATACATAATTACTCTAATTCCTTCGTTAGCAAACTCGCGCGCGATTCTGTCTTTTACAACGCCGGCGTCAAAATTTCCCATAAGTACTTGGCGAACTACTGAATTGTGATAAGCAAAATGTTGAACCTCTTTCAGTGATTTTACGGAGAGTCCAAACTTTTTGAGAAGAATTTTCTGCAGCCAATTGCCTGAGAAAGATTCGGACGAGGGAACCGCTATTTTTTTACCCCGTAAATCCTCGGGACGGAAAATATTGGAATTCTCTTTTGTAATCAAAGTGGAACGGAAAAAAGGTTTGCCGTTTTCATTCAAAGGCTTTAGTGCCGCTTTAAGTCCTTTATCCATTGTTTTTACAAAAATGTAAGAGCCGAGAAACGCGGCGGTTACTTCTCCGTTTAACAAACCATTCTGAGTTGCGCTGTAAGAAGAACTTAATTTTAATTCAAAGAAATATCCTGTTTTCTTAGTGAGATAATCCATTATCGGCTGATAGCCCTTGTAAATTTTACCCGGAGTGAAGCGGGAAACCACGCCGATTTTAACGGTATCTTTATAAGCAATTGGTCTTGCGGATATTTCTTCTTTTACGAAAGGAACATGAATATCGGTAATTGTTTGATAAAGCGGTACTGAGATTACCAAAAAAAAAGCGGCAATTATTAATATTCGAAAATATGTTTTATTTGTTATTTCCATTAAATATATACAGATTATTATTTTACTTTATAAAGCAATTTTCTTGCCTAAATTTTCTACTTACAATAACTGAATTTGAAGAAGATAATTTAAACGGTTACGAAATATCGCCAAACTAATGGCGAAATCCAAATGATTTGGCGAAATATCGCCGTTATTGATTTGCGTGAGATTCTGTTCAAATATATTTTTATTTTGTAAATATCATATTATATTGATTAAATTAGCTAATTTGCAGTGAATAGAATTTTATCTTTAACTAAGTACTAATCTATTACTATTGGCATAGCTTTTGTTTTATTTAAATGTTTGAAATACAATTTATTAAAAGGAGAATTGAACTATGACACAATTAGAAATCGGAAAAGAATCGAAGCCAAGATTTGAATTTAGAACATTCGGACAAAATTTTGATGAAGAGCTTTATCTTTTGTCTCGCCTCTCAATGCCTGTACCGGAAAAAGTTTGGGAAAGAACTTCTGAGGAGATTTATATATTATCCAAGACCAACGACATCAATAACACGAAAATACGCGACGGAAAAATGGATATTAAAACTTTTGTGCAGGAAAAAGAAGGTTTGGAACAATGGAACCCGTTAATGAAAGGGGAATTTCCCATTGCAAAAGAAGTTTTGGAAAATGAAGTTTTCCCGGCATTTAAAGTCGATATGCCGGAGCTTACCAAAACAGCTTACACACTTGACGAATTTATCCGAATGGTAAAAGAAAATGAAAATCTGGCTGCAGTTCGCGTAAAAAAACATCGTTACGGATATATGGTAAATAACACGATTTGCGAATATGCCGAAGTATTAATAAACGGCGCAAAAGTTTATTCGGTTAATTCGGAATCCACCGAAATTGAAGATATTCTAAAAACAATGGAACAAACCGGAATGAACAAATACGAGAATATAAATTATCTGCAGGCAATTAAACGTGTTATCGGTTGGATAGACAAACCGTTGGCAAATGAAGATTTCTAAATTTGAACTTATTATTTTAAGAAAGGAGTTTTATTATGGCTCAAGAAATTGAACGTAAATTTTTAGTAAAAAACGATTCGTACAAAGAAGAAGCGGAAAAAGCAATCAGAATAACCCAAGGTTATTTATCCTCAGTACCGGAAAGAACCGTACGAGTAAGAATAAAAGGGGATAAAGGTTTTATCACTATTAAAGGAATCGGAAATGAAAGCGGAGCTTCGCGCTACGAATGGGAAAAGGAAATTCCCGTTAATGAAGTTAAAGAATTGTTAAAGATTTGTGAACCCGGAGTAATTGACAAAACACGTTACTTAGTTAAGGCTGGTAGTCACACATTTGAGATTGACGAGTTTTACGGCGACAATGACGGATTAGTAGTTGCCGAAGTGGAACTAAATAATGAAAACGAAGATTTTGAAAAACCGGAATGGTTAGATAAAGAAGTTACCGGTGATGTAAGATTTTTCAATTCAATGCTAATGAAAGACCCGTTTAAGAATTGGAAAGACAAAATTAATAAATAATAAAATCAGTTCTGAATTGTATTAATTACAGTCTTGAAAATAATTTAGTTAACTAACTTTTAAACAAAAAATGTTGATATGACTAATTCGGATCAAAGTAATAATAAAAAGAATCAGGCGGGTTTTGACCCGCTTGATATGAACAATTACAAAGTCGAAAAGCTTCCGGTAAGAGAAAAAAGTAGTTTTGAAAAAACACTTGAAACGCTTGGCGGTCCTTTGGCAATAATCACTTTTATTCTAATAGCATTTGTTTTAAATATACCTTTCCTGGAAAATATTAATCCCGACAACTTAAATCCGACGGCAAAAATTCAGTATTCAAATCCAATTCGTGTATTTAAGTTAACATCTTCAAGTGATTTACCTAATTCGCTGCAATCAAATTTTTCCTCTATCAAAAATAAGGTTAAAACCGTAAGTAAAAATGCTGCTGTTTGTCAGGATTTCTCGCAAGAGTTAGATGAAAAAGAAAAAAGCGCATGGGAAATATTGAAGAAACGTGCTTTGACCAAAAAGAACAAATATATGCTTGCCGTTTTTCTTGCGGCAATCATTCTTTGGATGACGGAAGCCGTACCCAATTATTTAACTTCCCTTATTTTAATCATTGGCCTGGTTTTAACAAATGTACTTTCCGAAGTTAACGCTTATCATCAACTCGGGCACAAAGTGATGTGGCTTAATATTCTTTCGTTTGTTCTGGCAAGTATGCTTGTAAAAACAAAAATCGCCAAACGTTTTGCTCTGTGGTTAATTGTTAAGTTCGGGAAAAACGCAACGATGATTATGCTGAGTTTCATTATAATAAATATTGTGCTCTCGGCGTTTATTTCTGCCACAACGGCTAAAGCCGCAATTTTGTTACCAATCTTCATGGTGATTGCGGCTGTTTACGGATCGACAGGCGGAAAGAATAAAAACAATTTCGGTAGAAATCTTGTTCTCCAAAATTTGTTTCAAATAAATATTTCGGCAAGCGGTTTTATTACAGGTTCCGGTGCCAATCTTCTTGCAGGCGCAATGATTGCATCAGCTATCGGTTCCGATGACTTTCTCTACCTCGATTGGTCTATTGCTTCCTTTCCCCTCGCTATTATTTTAATTTTTATCGGTTGGTTTGTCGGCGCTAAAATTTTCTTCCCCTTAAAACCGGAGGAAAGAACTCCGCAGATTGAAGGCGGAATGGCATTATTAAAAGCGGAATTAAAGAAACTGGGTCCGATAAAACTTGAAGAAATTAAAGCCGTTATTATTTTTCTTGCTGTTCTTGCTTTGTGGGCGACAGACCGTTATCACGGAATAAGCAAAACGGCTGTTGCGTTTCTCGGGGCGGTAATTGCGCTGCTACCTAAAATCGGGATTGTGAAATGGAATAATGTTGATATACCGTGGCACCTGCTTTTATTCTCGGCCGGTGCTTATACGCTCGGAGCCGGATTAAAAGAAACTTCGCTTGCTTCAATCGGCGTTAATTCATTGTTCGATTCTCTCCATCTGACTGCCGATACACCTTTTTGGATTTTGTATTTGCTGCTTACGGCGGGAATGATTTTCAGCGCACTTATTTTTCAATCCAAAACTATGCGAACATTAATTTTTGTACCAATTGCTATCGGTGTGGCTCAGCGTTACGGTTTAAGCGTAATGAGTCTTGCATTTCCGGTAGCTTTGTTAATCGAACATGTTTACGCTTTGCCTTTCAATAGTAAACCGGCGGCGCTACTTTATGTTACCGATCAATATTCTTGGTTAGATACATTTAAGTATGGAGTAACAATGTTAGTTATCGGATGGTTTTTAATTATTATATGGGGAGAAACGTGGTTGAGATTTCTCGGCTATACTCCCAACGGAGTATTCGGTATATTCTGACAAAATAAATGTCTTACAAAATAAAAGGAATAAAAAATGAAAAAATCTATTATTGCATCATTACTGTTTTCTATGATTCTTGCGTTTTCCGTTTCAGCGCAGAGTTCTAACGGGAATAGTGATACTGTTCCGGGCGTTTCGGAATGGAAACACGGAATTTATTTCTGGAAATCGGAAAACGGTGATTTCAAAGGTCGTTTTGACGGACGCGGATTTTTAAACGGTGCATACTTTTTTGAAAATAACAGTAAAGTATTCAGCAACGGATTTCATCTTAGAAAAGGACGCCTTGCAATTAAAATGTTGCTTTGGAAAAATTGGTACACTGAATGGGATTTTGACTTTGCCGATGGTGCTACCGAAGTAAAAGATATGTACGTTTCATTTTCGGGATTTAAAAATTCGTATATAAAGTTCGGTCATTTTAAAGTTCCGTACGGACTCGAAATTTTAACCTCATCACGTTATATTCCGTTTCCGGAAAGATATTACGGAGCATTGGCTTTTAAGATGCATAGAAGGATAGGAATTGAACACGGGCATTGGGGAAATAATTGGAACGTAAGGGCTACAATCTTCGGCCAAAATTTAGATGCCAATAAAAACAAAACCAAGAATGAAACCGGCGGCGGATTTGCAGCAAGAGTTGCGGCGGCTCCGATAAACAATGATAATATGATTTTACATTTTGGCGGTTCGGCGGTATGGGAACGTCCGGACGATGAAACTTGGATGGTAGATTTTGATGCGGAGCCGGAAACTAAAATCGGAGATTATGAAATATTAAAAACTCCGAAAATTAAAAATACTAATCATACTTATCGCTTTGGTGTTGAATCTGCTTTGGTATATAGAAATTTTCATTTACAAGGCGAATATCAATTAGTGAATGTTTACAGAAACAATGATCTGTCAACGGTTTCTTTCAATAGCGGATATGTATATTTGCTTTGGGATATTACGGGAGAACACAGAAGCTGGGATAAATCGCAGGGCGAATTCGGCCAGCTTATTCCGAAAGCCGATGATAAGCTTGGCGCTTGGGAATTGGGAGCGCGTTACAGCTACCTCAGCCTTTCCGATGAAAATGCTAATATTTTCGGCGGAGTTGGAGCTAATTTCACTCTTGGTCTTAACTGGTATCCGAATCCGAACATTGTTTGGCAGTTAAACTATACAATGGTTCAAACTTCCGAACATTCAAAAATCGGGAAAGATAATTTCAGTTATATCCAATTAATGACAAAATTTTTCTTCTAAAAATAAAGGAGAGTTAGAAAATGAAACTCAGAAATCTATTAATAATTATGCTTGCATTTACATTTGTTTTTGTCGGTTGTGATGTTAATGATACTAACAATGATGATGAAGGCGGTAATGCGGGAACAGATTATCATTTATTCATCAATGAATTTATGGCAAGCAACGATGCCGCGTACGCCGATGAAAACGGTGAATACGACGACTGGATTGAAATTTATAATGCTGAAAATAAAGAAGTGAATATTGCGGGAATGTATCTTTCCGATAATGTTGACGATCCGGCGCAATATCAAATTCCTTCAACTAAAAGTGATTTAACAAAAATTCCCGCACACGGATTTCTTGTCCTCTGGGCAGACGGACAAACGGACCAAGGCGTTTTACATCTTCCGTTCAAGTTATCAAGCGGCGGCGAAGCAGTAGTATTAACTGCATCCGATGGCGCAACTATTATTGACAAACACGTATATGAAGCCCAAGAGACAGATATTTCGGAAGGAAGACTTCCGGACGGAACCGATAATTGGGTGAAATTCGGTGCATCGACTCCGGGCGCTTCTAACAACGGAGCTTCAACCGATGTTCCTCCGGTAATTGGAACTGTTTCACTTTCACCGGAAGAAATTAATCCGGGCGATGAAGTTTTTGTTTCGGCAGTTGTTACAGATGAAAATAACGATGTTGCTAACGTAACAGTAACTTACGGTACAAATTCAACATCGGCTGATACTGTTGCAATGACACTTGACGGTGGTGTATATAAAGCAAGTATCGGGCAATTTAACGATGGTACACAGGTATTTTTCTTTGTTACTGCAGTTGATGAAGCCGGACTTTCCACAGTTACCGATACAACTACTTTTTCTGTCGGTTACATTCCGCCTGTCCTTTATATTAATGAATTTATGGCAAGCAACGATTCAACAATTACCGACGAAAACGGCGAGTATGATGATTGGATTGAAATATATAATCCTAACAGCGAATCGGTTAATATTGCGGGAATGTATATTACCGATGATTTAACCGATGCTACTTTGTGGCAAATTCCTGATACGGATTCTGCTAAAACAACAATTCCTGCCGGTGGATTCATACTATTATGGGCAGACAAAGATACAGACCAAGGCGTATTGCACGTTAAACTAAAATTAAGCGGCAGCGGCGAACAAATCGGTTTATTTGCACCAAACGGCACTACGGTAATTGATTCACTTACTTTTGGAGAACAAACTACAGATGTTTCATACGGAAGGTATCCTGACGGAAGTGATAATTGGCAAACTTTTACAACCCCGACTCCGGGAACAAGCAATAACTAATGTACAAAATATTTACTCTATTGTTGATTTTTCTTATAAGCTGTGAAGTGGAGGATTCGGTTAACCAACCGGATCCTTCCGCTTTTGAAAAAACAGGTGAGTATCAAACCGAAGTTCTTGAACCTTCCGGACTTACCTTGGACAAATCCGGAAAGTTTCTTTGGACAGTTTCGGATAATACAAACCATGCTTACAAAATTGATTTGAATGGTAACATTATTAAAGAACTTTCCTATCAAGGGGACGACTTGGAAGGAATTGTTTACGACAAATTTAGTAATACGTTATGGCTTTCCGAAGAACAATTACGTGAATTTGTTAACATAGACACAAACGGTAATTTTATTGCAAGTTTTCCCGTAACGAATCTTGAAGGAAGCGGCAACAGCGGTCTTGAAGGAATTACGCTTGACAGCAGTAAATCTTTTTTTGCGTTGAATGAAAAGCAACCTGCTTTGTTTGCAAAACTTGATTCTAATTTTAAGGCAATGTTTACCGCTCAAATTCCAAACATGGAAGATTTATCCGGAATAGATTTTTATTCGGATGATGAGTTTTTTATTGTCAGCGATCAATCTCAAAAATTAATTTTATGGTCTATCTCAAGTGGACTAAAACAAGAGTATTCTTTAGATTTTGAAAAAGCGGAAGGAGTTGCCTTTAATCCGGCAACAAATATGGTTTATGTAGTAAGCGATGCAACAGGGAAGTTGTACACGTACCGTATGAACTAATATGTGGTAGGTACTTCATCCTCTTTATTAGTTTGTATCTTGCGGACTAATTTATGTTAGAGCCCGCTCTAAAAAGGTAGTAAACGGTAAAACCGTTAAACAAGTTTATTTATTGCTTCTTCCTCCATGTTTGAAAACATAGGTTAATTATAAATAACCTTTTTAGACCGGACTCATTTTATAGATGATAAATTTTTCAACTTGGATATTTATGTCTTATACTCTATATTGTAATATTAAATTCATTTACTCTATTGTTATGTCAGGTTTATTTTGGTAAAATCACTAATAATTACGATAGTATCATTTCTGCTCATCAGCACAAGTTTTGCCGGAAAAATAAATTTTTCTACTGATGTTTCGAAAGGTACATTATTTGGTCGTGTGCTTGATGAAAATAATCAACCTTTAATTGGCGCAAACGTTGTTTTGCTTAACACTAATTACGGCGTTTCCACTGATACTTACGGAAAATTTATTCTTGAAAACATTCCCGTCGGTGAATATTCGTTAAAAGTTTCGTTTATCGGATACAAACCTAAACTTGTAAAATTGGTTGTTAAAGCCGGTAAAAAAATCCGTTTGAAATTTAATCTGTTTCCTAAAACATTTAATATCGGGGGGATTACTGTTTCTGCCAAATCCGATTTAATTCCGAGGGATGTTGAAACAAAGACCGAAATTTCGGGTGCTGAAGTTGAGCACTATCAGGCAACAAACATCGGTGACGTTTTGGATTTGGTGCCCGGCGTATCTCAAACTGCAAATCCCGGATTAAACAAAACCAATCAGGTTGCCATAAGAGGTGACGAAGGGGACAATCTTTCCGCATTCGGAACGAAAGTAATTGTTGACGGAATGCCGGAATCGAACAACGCTAATTTACAGTTCGAAGCTTTAACCGGTTCTAAGTTTGGGATGAGCACAGTAGGGCGTGGAGTTGACTTACGTACAATTCCCGCAGACAACGTAAAATCGATAACGGTAATTACCGGATTGCCCTCCGTACGTTACGGCGATTTTACCAACGGCATTATTGAAGTTAAAACTAAGATCGGGGCAAAGCCGAATCGGATTAAAATTAAGCATAATCCTTCAACAAGTGAAGCTAACTTTGGCGGCGGTATTGCATTCGGGAATAACAAAAACTCGCTAAGCTATAATCTTAACGTTGCCCGCAGTCAGCGCGATTTGCGTTTGATTGGGGATGAATACACAAGATACACCGGACAGGTAGTTTTATCGCAATTACTTTTGGACGGAAAATTAGAATCAAATATTAAGCTTTCGGGACAGGGAATTTATGATGAAGAAAACCCGATGAATGATTTGAAGCAAACAAAAAATTATAATCGCGGTTTTTCTGTTGCTCTTAACACATGGGGCAAATTATCACTTGCAAATATGGTATCGAATTTTGAATACACGGCATATCTGAAATTACACAGAATCAATTCTAAAAAGTCGAGGTTACGTTCCGAATATTTAATTACACCTGAGCACGATACAGTTGCGGCATACATCGGCACACTTGAAAATATTGGACGGGAGTGGACCGCAGGCGGATCTGTAAATTGGAAATATGTATTTTTTACCGGCGATTATATTCATAAAATTTTAGTCGGCGGCGATTTGCAATACGACGCAAACACAGGCGAAGGAATAAAAGTGGATTCCGTTTTTAATTATTACGGTTCGGAATCTGGAAAGCGCTCCTATTCATACGAAAACATACCCGGACAATCCCTTCTTAGTTTGTATGCGGAAGACAAAATCACCGGTAATCTATTTGTCGATTTTTCCCTAATGTTTGGATTCCGTTATGAGATGTATCGTCCGTACTCAATAAATATAGGGGGATTATTCGGTAAAGGAGATTTCGTAAAATCTCACCAAGGTAGTTTTTTTAATCCCCGCTTAAGTATGATTTTTTATCTGAACCGTTCATCCCAAATTAGAATGAGTGCCGGACGCACTTCCAAGTCTCCTCCGATGAGCATGATTTATCCGCCTGAGGATGTAATGAAATGGAGAAGTCCTGCGGATAGTCTGGTCCATTATTTTAGACTTAACCGTCAAGTGCCCGAATTAAAAGGGTATCGGAATAACCAGTATGAAATTTCATTTGATAAAAAATTCTGTCGTCGAGTTGGTGTTACTTTGTCATTCTATTATCGTGAAAGGGTTAATCAGCCGTCCAATGTTCAAATACCTTATTTTACCGAAGCAAATGTAAATGGCGAAAGCAAGGTTTATTATGTTGACTATTATTACAAATCACAGAATATCGGAAAATCGTTCAGCAAAGGAATTGAGTTTAAGCTGAGAACGGCAAAAATAAAACCGTTAAATATGAGTTTTACAGTTGCCGCAAGTTATGGATATGTTAACAATCCGGGTGCGGGCTACAGTTACAGCGTTTATCCCGATACAAGCATCGGGCAGTATCCGAATTATAACGTGCCGGGTGTTTCTGTTGATACTGTGATTGGTTGGCGTTATCCGAAGCAAGGGAAGTGGTCTGATAAAATTCAGATAAACTATTATGCAAAATATACAAACAAGACTTTGGGCATGTGGATTACTCTGCGTGCAGAACAACTTTTCCGCGAGCGGTATCAGTACTATGATTTAAAACCTGTCGATTACAATAAACTTTCCGAACAAAGTAAAATAATTCGCGATTATGAGGAGTCGATTATTTCGCGTCCCAATAAATGGCTTTTTAATTTTGTGATTTCCAAATCGCTATTTCCCGGAGCTGAGATTTCATTTTATGTGAATAATTTTTTAGACGATTCCGCATTGTACCGTTATTACAATGTTTCGTCGCAATCGACTATAGAAACTTCAAGAAATCCGAATATTTTTTACGGAATGGAATTTAGTATGTTGTTAGATAAACTTTGGAGAAATAAATGAGTAAAATTTTTCCATTTTTAATTTTTTTAGTTTTTCTTTTTAGTTCATGTGAACAAAATCCTCCGGTTCAGCCTGACGGTGAAGCTTCGATTAATATCTCGGTTTACCGCGATTCTATTGGTGTTGATTCTACGGACATTTACCCTATTCCTGTATCGAACGCCGATATTATTATAACATCGGAATATGGAACAATGATAAAACAGACTAACAACTTTGGTAATCTTTCCGTAAGCCGACTTCCGTCGTCAGTTTACCAAATTGCTGCTCGCGCAACTCATCCGTTTGATAATTCCATTTTGCTTGTTGCCTCAATTAAAGATATTGAAATTGCTTCGGGCAAAACATATTACGATACTCTGATAACCAAAGCGGTTTCATCAACCGGTATTGCGATAAATGAAATTTATGCCGGCGGTCCGGTAAACAACATCTTCTTCTTTTACGATCAATTCATCGAACTCTACAACAGCAGCGATTCCGTTAAATATTTGGACGGAATGATTGTAGCACGAGTCTCCGGACAGAATAATGGAATGGGACCTGGAGCGGACGTTGGAAACGACGGTGATATTGATGGTGTAACTTATATCTTTAAATTCCCCGGTTCACCCGGAGAAAAAAATTATCCCTTTTATCCGCACACCTTTAAAGTTCTTGCACAAGACGCAATCGACCATACTCAAACAATGCCGACAAGCATCGATTTGAGTCATGCCGACTGGGAATTTGTAAATCAACTTTCTGCAACCGATTTCGATAATCCCGATGTGCCGAACCTTTACAATATTCGTTTGGATAGAACCGTTGATTTTATGATTAGTTTAACTTCCGATGTAGTGATTGTTACTAACGGGCGTGATTCGGTCTGGGAAGACGGAATAGACATCAGTACAATTTTGGACGGTGTTGAATATCAGTCGAGCGGTACGCGCAGACTAACTTTGGATGATAGAGTTGATCGCGGCTGGGTACAAAGCCCTCCGAAATACAGCGGCAAATCGATGGAACGACGCGATCCCGGCGTGGATACTAACGATGGCACACTTGACTGGAAAGTACTTAATGCACCAACACCGGGGTGGGAATAAGATGAGGAAAAGCAATGGAGAATGGAAAATGGAGAATGGACAATTGGCATCAATTGTTGATTGTTTGCAACAGTGTGGATATTTGTTTGTTATTAAAAGTAATTTGAAATTTGTAACTTTTATTTCTATTGTTTTTATTCTTAGTAGTTCTCTGCTTCATGCCCAAAAAAGCAGAACTTCGGCAATGGGCGGTGTCAGCTATTCGGTGCTTGATGAAGATGAATCGTTTGACCCTTTCCAGTTAGGCGGAAATACAGCTTGGTTGGTAAATAGTAAACTTCAAACCCGGTTGGATATTTCTCCGGAATATAATTCTAATTACGGAAATTATCGCAGACTTTTTTCCGCTGAACGTGTAAATAATTATAATACTAATTTTATTGGGGTTAAACCTCTTGGTACTTCCGGAACCTTTATGGGAAAGGCATCTTACGATTATCAAGTACGAAGAAATAATTACCGAACGCTTACAAAAGATACTTATGACGGGGACGCATTCTTTTTTACCGATACTACTGTTGGAAACACAACTTACAATGGACCTCTTTTCGAGTTATCTCACAGTTTAAAGATTTACAAATCGCTCTATGCCGGCGGTGGAATCGGCTATAAAATATTAAACGGATTAAAAGATATTTACACATACGGCGAAACAGTTTACCGCAATGTTTACGGTAACTTCGGAATAGCTTATAAATTCTCGGATAACATCGCGGCTGGAATTTCAATCCGTTCATTCAATTCGCAAGAAAGAATAGAAGCAAACGATGTTAATTTAATGACAGTTAGAACATATCACTGGAGAGGTGAAACTCATTTCATCGAATTAAGAGGTTCGTCACAAAAATATAAATTAGCCAAGAATGGAAATGTATTTTCATCTCAACTATATTTCCATCCTAATAATAAAATTGAAATCGGTCTTGACGTTGATTATGATTTACATTCCACTAAAGTTTTATTCCCTGTCGGTAGTTTAATTGATGTTGAAGACGGCTATGCGGATTTTGATTATCTCACTTTCAGAGGAAAAGCAAGATATTCGGTTTCGGATAATTTATTATCGGCGGTTTCAATTTCCGCCTTTAAGCATCACAGTTGGAGCGAAAACGTAAAGCATAATACTTTGCTCTGGGAGTGGAATTATTCCGGCGCTAATGTTGGATTTGGCGGTTCATACAATATCAATTCAAGATTTCTTTTAGCTGCTGAAGTTGAGGGAAGTTACATCATTTCCGATTCTTCAAAATATATTGATGACAGAAATTCATCGGTTAATGCGTTTAATTCTATTGTCCGAATTGGAGCGGAATATTGTGCCTCTGATTTAGTTACTATTAGGGGAGGTTATAATTTTTTACATCTGCAACATGATTTCCTATTTGGCGGGGAAAATGTTTTAGGAAATAAATTTACTCTTGGCGCTGGTTATAAACTATCAGGCAATTTTGATATTGACGGGACAATACAATATTTTCGAAGAACATCCAACTCAAATAACAAATCAAATTCGGATTTATATTTGATATTAACATTAAGATTTTTTACTTTTTAATAAAGAGTGAGGTTTCTATGAAAAATTGGTATACATTTTTAATAATTTTATTTTTTACGATACAAGTTGCTGCTCAGGATAGCACCTGGCAGGTATCTGTTAAATCCGATTTTCCTCCGATTTCCGGTTCATATCTTAATAATCAAAATACCGGATGGATTGTTGGTTCAAGTAGGTTCTTAGCTAAAACAATTGATGGTGGAGCAACATGGAACGCAATCGAAAATATTCCATCCGAAAATTCTACTTTTTATTCTGTACAGTTTTTAACAAAAACCAAAGGTTTTGTCGGAGTAAGTAATAACGAATTAATCAAAACCGCAGATGACGGAGTTACTTGGACTTCATATATTATAGGCGGACCTGATGGTGGAGCAGTTCGTGACATCTATTTTCCTAATGAAAATGAGGGGTGGGCACTTGTTTCTACTTCCGGAGAAGCGGAAATAATGCACACTTCGGATGGATGCGCAACGTGGGAAACTCAAATGACAAATTCCACAGGCGATATTGAGGCGATGTCATTTTCTTCTCCGAACCACGGAGTTTGTGTTGGCGGAGGTAATGGGAGGCTTGATATTTATTATACAAAAGATGGAGCGACATGGACAAAAGCTCCTTTGCCTGACGGTTTCCCCAATGTTTATACCAGGATGGATGTTCGCGCCGTTAAAATGTATGATGATAATATTGTTTATGCTGCCGGTTGGGGCTCGCGTGCTGCGGGATTACAACCAAGTATTTTATTGAAATCTACCGACGGCGGTGAGAACTGGACATACCTTTCCCTTCCTTCGGAGCAGAGGGTGTATGTAAACCTTTATTCAATTACAGTTTTAGATGCAAATACAGTTATTGCATCCGGCGGAGCAAGTTATGAAGGAACTGTAATAATTAAAACTACGGACGGAGGGAGCAATTGGGAGAGAATAGACGCTAAATTCGGATTTGCATTAAAAACTTTTTCAGTTTCCGGAAATAAAATTTTAGGCGGCGGAAGCGGCGGCGGCGTCCTTATTTCGGAAGATGGAGGCGAGACTTGGACTATGCCGGATATTATTCCGAGTACCAGTCTTTATGCTCTGACAACCGATGGAAATAATATGCTTGTTGCAGGTGGTTACGAAGGGATGATAATTAAGAGTACGGATCTCGGATTAAGTTGGAAAGCAGTTTTTGCATCGGACGGAGAACATTGTCCGACTATTAAAGATATTGATTTTGTTAATTCAAACGTTGGTTATATTGCAAGATACAATCGGATGATTAGCAAAACTACCGATGGAGGCGAAACCTGGTTTACGATTTTTCCCGATACTTCCGTAACATCTTATATTTTTTATGGGCTTGATTTTGTTAATGAAGATCTCGGTTATGTTGTAGGAAAAGCCGGTACGGGGGTTTCTGCTTTTTACAAAACAACTGACGGCGGAAACAGTTGGACAAAACAGGTTGGCATTCTCCCGGATCATTTATTGGGGGTTGCATTTTCCGATGCGGATCATGGAGTAGTTGTAGGACGCGATTTGGTAGTGGAATACACTAATGACGGAGGAGCTAATTGGAATGCCGCAACAATTAACGGTTCCCCAAACTCCGGCTCAGATTTAAACAAAGTATATTTTTGTGATTCACAAAACGGAATTGCTGTCGGTGATATTGTTTTAAAAACAACTGACGGCGGAATAAATTGGGAGTATATCCCGCTTCCTTCAACTACTGAAATGAATACCGGCGTTATGTATAGTTCCGATCATTGGATACTTTCCGGCGGACATGAAATTAATGTTACTTACGATGGAGGACAATCTTGGACTAATATTATTGATTGGAATGTATTTGCTAATTTACAACTTTACGGTACGGTTTTGGACAAGAATAATAAACTCTGGGTTTCCTCCAGTTCTTCTGAGATTTATACTACTTCATCGTTGGTTAGTGTATCGGACGATTTTAACCAACCTCGGAAATTTTCACTTAAGCAGAATTATCCGAATCCGTTTAATCCAAGCACAAACATTGGTTTTGTAATACCTGCAACCGAATTTGTTACTCTCAGTATTTTTGATGTTCTGGGGCGCAAGGTGGCTACTGTTATTGATAATAGTTTGATGCAAGCCGGTTCTCATTCAGTACGGCTCTCTGCAAGCGAATATAATTTATCTTCGGGAATATATTTTTATGAATTAAAATACGGGAATCATTTTGTTACAAAAAAGATGGTTTTAATGAAATAAAATCCTTAACTAAAATGGAGGTTACATGAAAAGGCTTCAATTACTATTTATTTTGCTTTTTACGGTTATGGCTGTAAAAGCTCAAGTCCCCGATTTTGATTGGGCGAGTTCTGCGGGAGGTTCGTCATCCGACTACATGTACGGATTTACGACCGACGCTGCAGGCAACAGTTATGTTACAGGTAAATTTAAAAGTGATCCTATGGATTTTGGGAGTGGGATTACAATTTCGCCTTACGGAAACTATGATATTTACCTTGCTAAATATGATGCTTCGGGTTCCGTAGTTTGGGCAGTAAGAGACGGCAGCGCTGGAAGTTCAAGTCCGGACGAAGGTCGCGGAGTAGCCGTTGACGCTGACGGGAACGTATTAGCTACCGGTGCATTTTTCGGTACTGCATATTTTGGAGATGGCGTTGATTCAATTACCAGTTCGGGTAATTTCGATGCTTATTTTGCTAAATATGATGGTAACGGCAATTTTGTATGGGTAAAACAAGTAAAAGGTTCAAGCCAGGATAAAGGTACTTGTGTAACTGTTGATGGACAAGGCAACTACATCTGGGCAGGTTATTTTGGAGATGACGGAGGCGAAGATACTCTAAATTATGATGGTAACGTTCTCAACGGATATGGTGAAAGAGCAATTTACGTAATTAAAACGGATGCAAACGGAAACTTCATTTGGGGTGCAACTGCCGGGAGTGACCAAAGCGGCAATGAAGTTTATGGTATTGATGTGGACCCGTACAATAACATCTATATTTCAGGATACTTCAAGGATACTTGCTATTTTGGTGGTACAACGCTTGCATTAGCTTCTATGGGAAGTTATGATGCATTTATAGCAAAGTTGGATCCAAATGGCAATTTTACTTGGGCTGAGCAATTTGGCGGTACCGGGAAACAGAAATTTTACGGTATAGATTATTTTACTAATTCTTATGGAGACGGAACTGTTGCTTCAACGGGATATAGTGAGGATACTGCTTATGTTGCCGGCATTCCTTATGTATCTGCAGGTGATGATGATTTATTTGGTGTCGGGCTTGATCCTGACGGAAATGTACAAGGAGCGATTATAATTGGCGGTGAAGCCGAAGAACATGGTAGAAATGTAAAAGGAAGAGAAGACGGTACAATTTTTGTAACAGCTTATGCAAAAGGTGATGTAATTGTTGCAGGCGATACTCTTCATAATGTTAATAAAAAAGATGCTTTCCTTTATGTTTTTAATCCTGAAACTGATTTTGAAACAGCTGCAATGTATGGTGGTGAATCCGATGATTATCTTAAAGGTATTGGGTTCGGAACTGACGAGAAAGTTTATTTTGGCGCTCAAGTTAAAAGTCCTACAATTACATTCCCCCCATTTGATATGACAAATGCCGGTTCATACGACATTGACATTATGCAAATGACATTTCCTACGGCTAGTCATCCTTCAAATCTCTTCTTCTCTGAATATGTTGAAGGAAGCGGTAATAATAAAGCATTGGAAATTTATAACAACTCTGATGAGCCGATAGATTTAACGCAATATGTAATATTAGGAAGTTACAATGGCAGCGGTTGGACAAATGTTTGTAATTTCCCTGCCGGTAGCGTAGTTGCTCCTCATGATGTTTGGGTAATTGTAAATTCCGGAGCGGATATTATTGATTTTAGCGTTGCAGATGAAGTTTTGGCTTACAACGATTCCAGCTATGTTGTCGGTTTTAACGGAGACGATGCACGAGCAATTGCTCAAATCAACGGAAGCGATACGACAATTTACGATGTAATAGGTATTGCAAATGAAGATCCCGGTAGCGGTTGGGATGTAGCGGGGATCACTAATGCAACAAAAGACCATACTCTCAGAAGAAAACAAAGTATTTCCCAGGGTAACTCTGATTGGACGAGTTCAGCTGGAAGTGATGCCGATAACTCGGAATGGGAAGTATTGGATAAAAACACTGTAGATGGTTTAGGATGGTTTATAGAGCCTTCAACAGTAAATGTAACATTCCAAGTAGATATGAGCGTACAAGCCATGCTTG
>CAZMZM010000042.1:0-22939 GCA_964570865.1 uncultured Melioribacter sp. | reverse complement strand
GCTGAATATTTCCAATTTTGACGAGCCCGCACTTTTTTCATTCGGCTTTGAATATTCACACACTCTCCTCGGATTGGAAATGGGAATGAACTATGCTTTCGTTATCGAACCTTATTCAACCGGCAACCGTCATGTGATTGGATTGATTTTAAATCTTTAGTACAAATACAACTGAGAATGGAGAATGGAAAATGGAAAATGGAAAATTAAGAATTGATAATTGATAATTGATAATTGATAATATCTTCCGCTTGCATTGTCGGCGGAAATATTATTAGTTAAATTAATTTTCTTATTTTTACGAATTGAGTTTTTTTATATGAAAAAGGAATTAACATTGAAAATTAAAATAGCCGCTCTTATTTTTTTTACTTTTATCGGCGGTAACGTTTTTGCACAGACCGACATAAACAGCGGCTTATCTTTCTTGAAAATCGGCTTTGGTGCGCGTAACATTGCGCTCGGTGATGCCGGAGTAATTTCAGCCGATAATGTAACTGCGGCGGCTTATAATCCGGCGCTTCTGATTTCCGAGACAAATCCCCAAATTGCTTTTTCGCACAGCAGTTGGATGCAGGACGTTAGAAGCGAGATGCTCGCGGCACAGTTCAATTTATTTTCGCTTCCAATCGCCGTTGCGATTAACAATACCGTTATTAATGATATCGAACTCCGAAACAAACCAGGGGAAGCTATTGCTGTATTCAATGTCAACTACTTTGCAGCTTCCGTTTCATCCGCTTTTGAAGTTATGAAAAACGTTTCGGTCGGTGCTACCGCTAAGTTCTTGTATCAAGGATTTTACTCCGACCAAGCAACAGGATGGGCTTTTGATTTTGGAGGCGTTTACAATAATGTAATCCCAAATCTAAATATTTCGGTTGCTGCTCGTAATATCGGAACAATGAATGAATTGCGAAACAAAGCTACTACGCTCCCTTCGCTTGTTTCCGCCGGAGCCGGATATTTCCTCCCGTTAAATATGGAAAATTTTGAAGCCTCGGTTTACGGAGCTACAACAAAATATTACCATGAATCGAACATCCACTTTAGCGCGGGAACCGAAATTGGTTTTAAGAAACTGATTTTTATTCGTCTCGGTTACAGGAGCGGGTTTGAGGCACGTTCATACTCGTTGGGAATAGGATTTAACTGGCGCGGAATTAATTTCGATTACGCATTTGCACCTTTCGATTATTCGTTGGGAAACTCACACATCATTTCACTGAAATATTCTTTTTAAGGATTTACCGCTGATGGAAGTTGTTGAATATACTGAAGAATGGAAAAGCGCTTGGGACAAGTTTGTTGACGAATCAAACAACGGAACTATGTTTCACAAGCAATTATTTTTAGATTATCATACGCCGGGTAAGTTTTCATTTAACCACTTAATTGTTCTCGAAAAAGGAAATATAGTTGCTCTTTTGCCAGGTGCCGTTGTTGCCGGAAATATTTTCGAATCCCCTATCGGAGCAAGTTACGGATCAATTGTAATTAAGGATATTAAATTTGATAAAACTCTGGAAATTGTGGAAACGTTAATCGAGTATGGGAAAACGAAAGGTTTTTCCGAGTTTCTGCTCACTGCCGCTCCACAAATCTACGAAACCGTACAGAATCAAAACCTTGATTTTGCAATGCTCTGGAAAGGATTTAATTTTGATTTACACTATATTTCAAGCGCTATTAAGCTTGACCCGAACCGTGACATTATTTCCAGGTTTTCCCCTACGATTAGACGCAACGTTAGGAAGTCTCTTAACAACCAGGACGTGCGTGTTGAGATAAACGAACGTTACGACGAGTTCTATCCGATTCTGCTTGATAATAAATCTCGCCATGATGTTAAACCGACGCACTCCTACGAAGATTTGCTCAAGCTAAAATCTCTAATGCCTGATGAATTAAAACTTTTTATGGTTTACTATCGAGGTAAACCTATCGCCGGTTCGTTGATGTTTTTCCCCAACAAAAACGTTGCACTCTGTTTTTACAATATGCTGCTTTACGATTACCAGCATCTGAAACCTATTCAGAGAGTAATGTACGAAGTAGTTAAATACTCAACGGAGAACGGTTACGGATACGTTGACATTGGTGTTTCGCAAGACACTAAAGCCGCAAATCCAATGACACCAAGCATGAGCTTGATTAACTTCAAGGAAAAATTTGACGCAAAGACAGTTATGCGCAATACTTTAAGACTTAGATTGAGATAATAATGAAGCGCGCTGATTTATGCTTTGCATTCCTCGGTAATCCTCATACCGATTCGCGCATAACCAATATTTACGAATCATTACAGAATTGCAAAAAAAGCGTAAAGGTTTTCGGCTTTGATTGGTACGGCGGAGATTACGAATCCTCTGCAGACTGGGAAATAATCAAACTTGCTCGTCGCCCGGCGTTGTTTTTTTATATTAAATTCGTACTCAAACTTTTCTTCCGTTTGCTTGATTGTAGATCGGAAATTTACATCGCCGAAGACGTTTACACACTTCCGTTAGTTACGATTATCGCCAAAGGACGAAAAAAAAAGTTGTACTACAACAGTCGCGAATTTTATACTTCCATCGGCGGACTTACGGAAAAATCAAACATCCAAAAATTTATTGCCGCAATAGAAAAATTTTTCATAAAATATGTAGATGTTGTTACTGTAACCGGAGAGATGGATAAAGAATTTATCGAAAATCTTTATCATCCGAAGGAGATAATCGTAATAAGGAATATTCCCAAAAAAGTTTCACCCAAAAAGGAAGAAATCGTAAATCTACGAGAGCGATTTAATATTCAGGAAAATAAAATAATACTGATTTATCAAGGGATGCTGCAAAAAGGACGAGGAATTTACCAATCGATTGAAGCTATCGAAAAAATAGAAAATGCGGCTCTGGTTTTAATTGGTTACGGACCGGATGAAGAAAAAATTAAAAATTTGATTATTAAGAAAAATCTGCACGATAAAGTTTTTCTCACCGGAGCAATTGAACACAAGCACCTTCTGAATTACACGGCGGGTGCCGACATCGGCTTGACCTTAATCGAAAACATTAGCACAAGTTATTATTACGCGCTTCCCAACAAACTCTTTGAATATTTGAATGCGGGACTTTGCGTAATTTCATCCCCTCTTCCTCAGATGAAAAACATTGTTGAAAAATTTGAAGTGGGTGAAATTGTTGAGTATGAAAATATTGAGAAGATTACCGAAACAATTAATAAGTTAACAAACAATCCGGAACTCCTTGAAAAGTATAAACAAAATGCGTTAACCGCCCGGAATGAATTGAACTGGGGAAATGAATTTGAAAAAATAAAAAATTATTTTTGTTAACAACGTGAAAAAAAAGCAAAAGCGCATATTGATTGTAAGACAAGATAGGCTTGGAGATGTAGTACTTTCCACTCCGCTTCCGCGTGAAATAAAAAAAGAATTTCCCGATGCTTACGTTGCCGTTTTGGTAAAAAAATACACCAAAGCGGTTTACGAAAATAATCCGTTCGTTGATGCAATTATTCTCTACGATGATTTACCGCAGAAATCATTTACCGATTTCAAGCGTAAAGTCGCTGAGATAAAAAAACACAAATTCACACACGCCTTCATGATTTTACCCGATGAGCGGATTAACTACATGCTATTCCTTGCCGGTATCCCGAACCGGTACGGAACCGGATGGAAACTTTTTCAGGCAATTACCGGCGTTAGAAGTGTAAGCCGTAATAAATATATTCCCCTCAGACATGAATCCGACTATGTGCTTGATTTTGCACGCAGAATCGGAGTAAATACTTTCAATTTCAAAACCGAAATTTACTTAACTGACAAAGAGAAAAGAGAATCCTTACAAAGAAAAAATAAATTTTGCCCATCCGGCGAAAAGCTAATTGCCGTTCATTCCACTTATGGAATGTCAACTCCCAACATGCCTGTTGACGAGTACAAAAAGCTAATATTAAAATTAATAAAAGTTCAGGGCGTAAAGGTTATGATTACAGATTACAACCTTCCCCGACAAATAGCGGGAATTGAAAACGTAATTTATCTCAGCCGTTCGGGACGTGAATTTTTTATTGATATTGCGATGGCTGATTTATTAATCTCATCCAGCACAGGTCCTTCCCATGTAGCCGCTGCACTTGGTATCCCGACTCTCACCCTCTTCTGCCGTTTACCGGCGGCTTCGGCGATGCTATGGTCACCGATGGGAAACGATGCTTATTTTATTTTTCCTGATGAACAATACTGCTCTGATAATTGTCCCAATGATGTTAAGATTTGCCGTTTCCAAGGACTCGGAGGAATCGATGCCGAAAAAGTGTTCACTAAATTGTTAGAACTTATCGGTAATTCACATTGTATGTAGTTCGAGAAATAGAGTTAAAATCTCTGAGGTTTGCAGAAATATCATAATTTTTGACTTTTTACTATTACGATAATACACCTTATAAGGCAATAACCTAAAAAATTACATTCTAATATTGAAATTTGGAATTATCACACTGAAGGTGCTGCCTTTTCCTACTTCACTTACCAAACTTACCTCTCCTCCGAGTAGGGCGACATACCTATTCACTAAACTCAAACCCAAACCAATACCTTCATAATCCCTCTTTATACCATCTTTTGCCTGACGGAATTCATCCCATATCACATTTTTCTTCTCAGCAGGGATTCCAATTCCAGTATCCTTTACTTCTATTCTTAAAGATTCCCCTTTTTCGGGATGAATAAACTCTTGAGCAAATACTTCCACAAATCCCTTATCGGAATATTTAGCCCCATTGTTGACCAAAATATCAAGAATCTCTTTCACCAAATGTCTGTCGGACTTCATCATAACATTTGAATTTACGTTATTTTTAAAAGCAATTTTTTTATTACTAAATTCTTCTTCATTTTTGCGAAATACTTCATACACAATTTCGGAAAGTGAAAAATCGGTAATCTGTATCTCAATCTCATTAGCATCTAACTTTGCAAAATCCAATATTTTGTTGAGTGTATCAACCAATCGCTTTGAAGCACGGAGAATTCCTTTAATCATAACGCGAAGGTCATTGTTCGATACCAAATTGAGCAGTAATTCGGCATACCCCGTTAAAGAAACAAAAGGTGTCCGGAGTTCGTGACTAATTTTAAACAGGAAGTTGGATTTTAGACGATTCAATTCTTCGGCATCCTGTTTGGCTTTCAAAAGCATCTTTTCTGCATTTTTACGAATTGAAATATCCCTTATGATTGCAGTAAAACAAGTTCCATCAGGACTATTCCATTCGGAAAGAGAAATTTCTACCGGAAATATATCTCCGGATTTATTAATTACTTCCAACTCAACAGTAGAACCTATTATTCTCGGCTTTTCACCATTAATTCGTCTTGAGATTGCTGCTTTATGGATAGAACGTAAATTATCAGGAATTATTATATCAACAAGTTTTCCGACAGCTTCCTTTTTTGTATAACCGAAAAGTTTTTCCGCTGCAGGATTCCAATCGATTATGGTCCCAAAGCCTTTTGCCGAAATAATTGCATCCGGTGAAGATTTTACCATCATTCTATGCCGAAGTTCGCTCAATTTCAATGTTTTTCTCGCTTCGGTAAGTTGCTTTTCGTTTTCAACTTTTAACAGAACGGTTTTTACTATAATAGGTAATTTTGCAATATGTTTGCGAACTTTCAGAACATAATCGTATGCCCCTTGTTTTATTGCTTCGGCAGCTATTTCCTCGGTTCCTGTTCCGGTAACAAAAATTAAAGGTAAATCAGGAACCTTGGCTTTTACCAATTGAAGAATATCCAAACCGCTGACACCCCTGATATTAATATCGGAAAGTATTAAATCAAATTTATTGTTTTTAATTAATTGAAGAAAATCCTCATAATTATCAACAGTAGTTAACTCAAAGTTTAAGTCCGAATCCCTTAGCGTTTCAAGAATAAGCGCTTGGTCCATTTTGTTATCATCGATAAGAAGAATATCTATTTTCTCTTTCATAAAAGTCCGCAAAATAATTTGAACATTAGTTTAAGTTTGCTGAAACATTTAGGGTAAACCAATAGTCTGAAACTTCCGCAACAACCTTTTGGAAGCCGTCAAAGTTAATTGGCTTTACCAAATAACTGTTTGCTCCGTAATCATATGAACGGGCAATATCTTCCTCATTACGTGATGTAGTGAGAATTATTACCGGAATTCGTTTTAACAGGGGAGAAGATTTAATAATTTTCAAAAATTCAAATCCCCCTAATCCGGGCATTTTTAAATCAAGTAAAATAATATCCGGCAACGGATGTATCATTCTGTCACTGTAAGCGCCTTCACCTTTAATATATCCTAACGCTTCCTCAGAAGAACCGACAACATGAATTTCATTTGAAAGATGAGCTTCTTTGAAAGCATTAATTGTCAACGCCACATCCATCGGATTATCTTCAACAAGTAATATTTGTGCTTCTCTATTCATTTATTTTACTCCCAATAAAAATAGTTAATTTCGCGGAATTTTAATAATAAAAGTTGTTCCCTTATTCATTTCGGAAGTTAATGAAATTTTACCGCCCAGTTTTACAACAGCTTTTTTAACAATAGCCAAACCGATGCCGTTGCCCGGCAAATTTTTGCTGTTTTCCAATCTTTGAAAAACATTAAATATTATTTCATGATATTTCTTATCTATCCCTAAACCGTTATCGATTACTTTAATAACTAAAATGTTTTCTTCTGATTCAATTTCAATTTTCACTTCAGGAGTAACTCCTTTACGATGATAACTGATTCCGTTTTGGACTAAGTTAATTAATATCTGACGCAACAAGGTTGGATTAGAATTAAATTCGATATTTTTCTCGGGTAATAATACTTTGGCATTATTCTCTTTTACCAGTTTCTGAAGAACGTTAATCGATTGCTTGGCTACTTCAATAAAACTAATTTTTTTTGTAACAAAGTCCTTTTGTCCTAACCTTGAAAGTGTAAGCAAATCGGTAATTGAATCTTCCATATTTTGGGTCGCTTCGATAATAAAATCAAAATATTGAAGTGTTTCACCGGAAAGCGTGTTGTAAATTCTTTTTTTAATTATCTGCGAAAATCCTACAATTGCACGTAACGGAGTTCTTAAGTCGTGTGAAACAGAATAGGCAAAGTCCTGAAGTTCTTTATTAACGTAAATTAATTCTTCAGTTCGTTTAGCTACGATAGTTTCCAATTCGTCCATCTGTTTTATTAACTGCTTCCCTAATTTATTTTTAATTACCGCAACGGCAATTAAGTTGGCAACTTCCTTCACCGCTCTAATATCCTCGTCAGTATATCCTTCCGGTATTCTGTAACCAATATTCAAAAAACCGACCTGATTTCCTTGGGAAAGCATCGGGATATTCAGAAGACTTCTAATCTCATTTTTCTTAAGTATTTGTAAGCCTTTAATAAGTTCAGGAATCAAATCAAGGTTGGGCATTGTAGTAACTTCTCCCCGCTCCATTTGCCGTATTTCAGGAAAAGCATCTTTTAACGCAACAATCTTCTCTTTTCCGATGCCATTTTCCAAAATACCTTTCGAGTAAACAATAGCATTTTGTTTATCTTCGTCAAAAAGAGCGATACAAACACACAAAGCATTGAGCATGTTTTGAAGTTTTTCAATTGCCGTGTAACAGATAAAAGAGATATCATCGCTGTTTAAAATGGCAACATCAATTTCATGAATAATTTTTAACTGTGTATTAGCTGCATAAATCTTTTCATTAGCTTCCTTCCGCTCTGTAATATCCTGCAAAAGGACTAAATAACGGGGCTTCCCGGCAATTATGGCATAACGGATTCTAACATCGGTCCAAAATAGCGTACCATCTTTTTTCTTTGCAATCCACTCAAAAACCTGGGGACCTTCGTCTCCGGCTTTTTGCATCCACTCTTTTGCTTCATTTGCAGTATAAGGTTGCCGGTTATGAAAAAATTCATTTAACGATAGCTTCAGAAATTCATCGCGACTGTAACCGAACATCTCCAGCATGCTGTTGTTTACATCTAATATTTCGTATGTTTCTCCATCGTGAACAAAAAGTGCGTCGTTTATCGAATCGAAAACAGATTTTAGGTACTGGCTTTGCATACTAAGAGCAATTTCAGTTTGCTTTTGCTTAGTAATATCCTGAACAATCCGAATAGAACGATATGGTTTTCCTTTAGCGTTACTAAATACATTACATTTTTCCCTTATATATTTTACCGTTCCGTCTTTTAGAACAATCCGGTGAACAATGTCGTATGACTCTTTTGTTTTTAAAGCATTTTCGTAAGTATTGTTAACCATCTCTCTATCATCGGGATGTACAAAACTAAGAAAAGCATCATAAGTAGCTCTGAAAGATTGAGGCTCGGTTCCAAAAATACGGTAAACTTCATCTGACCATTCCAATTTATTATTAATAATATCCAAATCCCAGTAGCCCAGTTTTGCTATTTTGGATGCCTCTCTAAGTTTAGCTTCACTTTCCAAAAGTTTTGTTTGTGCAATTGAGCGTTCGGTAATATCAATAATTACACCCTGTAGTTTAATTACTCCCCCATTTTCAAGAATAGGAGTAATGATATTTTCAAAATATTTTATACTTCCATCTTCCAAAATTGCGCGAAAAACAAAAGAGACTTCCTTTTTAGTTTCTAATAATTGTTTCTCGGCATTTCTGTACTTTACTAAATCGTCAGGGTGCATTCGTTTTTTGAAATAGTCCAAAGTAACTTTTTTCGAACCAACAGGTAAGCCGAAAAGTTTGTACAGATTATCAGACCAAATTATTTTCACGGCTTTCAAATCATATTCCCAGCTTCCGATATTTGCCAACTTTTCGGTTTTTTTCATTAATTCAAAAAAATACTTCACTTTTTCATTTGCTTCAATAATCGGGGTTAAATTCGACACTACAGATAATATGTGAGGTGTACTCTCTATGTCGAAAATTATCGAACTTCCTTGACCAATTATTTTCCCCCCGTTTTTATCCCGAAAAACCGCTTCAAAATTATGAACGACTTTGTTCGTCAACAATTCTTCTTCAAACCTTTTCCTCTCTTCCGTACTATCCCACAAATCCAATTCAAATACATTTTTTCCTATTACTTCGTTCACTTCCCATCCGGTGAACTTTACAAATTTTTCGTTAACATCTACAATTGTATGATTAGGCAATTTTGTAACAATTACAGCGTCCGGTACTATGGAGTAAAGAAGACGATATTTACGATTATGTTCTGCAATTTCTTTTTCAGCCTTTTTTATATTGGAAATGTCAGATGCAATGGCAGAAACACCAACAACGTTATCCTCGAAATAGATAGGAGCAAATATCTCTCTAAAATAGATCCGATTACCGGCAATATTCTGCTCGGTTTCAAATTCAATTCTTTTCCCTTTTAATGCTTCATTATACTTTTTTCTGTAAAACTCCGCCAATTTTTTTTCTTTTCCTTCAAGTGCCGAAGCACCTTTGGCAACTACAATTCCATATTTTGCCAATATGATGTTTTTGTAGTAGGAATTAAACTTTATGTAATTATATTCCTTATCAACAGACCAGATTGCCTGAGGAGCAGATTCAATTAACGCTTTATATTCTTCTTCGCTTTTTTTTATCTCCGCTTCTTTTCTCTTTCTATCACGCAAATCCCGGATAATTGCAAGCCGTCTGGCTTTTCCTTCCCAAATAGTTGCTGTGGTTGATATTTCAACCAATACTTCTTCACCCGATTTATTGATAATAATTCGTTGATAAGTTTTAGAAACCGGAGAACCCGCTAATTGGTCTTTCATCTGCTTCAATAATACAGGAAAATCCTCGGGACGTGTGAAATCCCTGCCGGTCATATTGTAAAGTTCCTCTTTACTGTATCCTGTTATTTCAGCAAACTTATTATTAACAAATAACGGTCGAGTAGTTTCGTCTGCTATTGTAACACCGTCAAATAGATTTTCAACTAACTCCTTAAAATTAAGCCGTTGTTCAAAGTTTTCCTGCTCTATCTTTTTCCTTTCCGTAATATCTCTTAATATCATACGGCTTGTAATAATTTTTCCCTCATTATCCCTAATAGCAGTTCCGCTCACTAATACCCAAAATTTTTCACCTGAAGATGAATTTAATATCAGCTCTTTATTTTTTATTTCTCCCGTTTTTTGGAACTCAATTAATAGCTGTTTGGCAATGGGAATAAATTCATCGTCGTAAAAATCAAAAATTGGTTTTCCGATAATTTCCTCTTTTGTCAGACCTACTTTTTTCACGAATGTATTATTGCATTCTACAATCTGACCGGTATGAATATTCCCGCTAAACATCATATCAGGGGCATTTTCGTACAGATCATAATATTTTTCTTCCGCCTTTCGGAATTCTTCCGTCTTTGCCGCTACTTTTTCTTCTAACTTTTCTGATAATTCCGAAAGAGAACTTACTAAGTAATTATTTGTAATTTTGACTGCAACCATATCCGCCAGTTGTTTTAACAAAACCACCAGCATTTCAATGCGTTCTTCATTTGGCTTATCATCGGCAAAAACAAAAAATCCTTCCCTTCCATCATATATTTTTACCGGAATTAAGATTATTATTTCCGGAAGAGTTTCTTCATCCATCCACGTAATCTCAATACCTTTCTTTGCTAATTCACTATAGTTAAAATAGATTCCGTTTTTTATTAACTTGAAATTAAAGCGGGAAGAAAAAGTAATCTGTGTAAGATACAAATCCTTTTCGCCTCTATTACAGAATGAGTTTTTTATCTCTATTTTTCCTTTATTAAAATAACCGAATGCGGCTAAGCAAATATCTTTTGCCACAGAAATTCTTTCGAGAAGAAAATCAATAATTTCATCTTCTTCTTCAATTTTTTTAATCTTTTCGGCAGTTTGCTCCAAAAACAAAATGTCTTCCGAGCTTTCGGTTAATCTTTTATTCTCTCTTTCAAGAACTTTAATGTTATCTTCAAGTTCCTTTATTTTACGTTCGAGTTTATTCATCTAATTTACCACCTACAAAAAAATTGAGAGTAAACCGGCTAACTTCATAATATATCCGGTACCTTTAATTTTACTAACTGTGAAGAAGAGAATCACTTTTTTATTTATCGGCAATAGCACCGGATAAATACTTACCTGCCTTCCTATTAATAATTATTACTTTTATTAATTCATCATTAATTTCAATCAAATTTTTATTATCTAAACATTTAGCAAAATATAAAAATATGTTTTTTGCTCCAAATGTCTTTTCAGCGAATACAAAAAAAACTCATTATCGTATCATCCGGATTTGACTTATAAAAAGTCCTCATTTACAATTGAACGGTAAATACCAATATTGAGGAAAATGATAGCCAATTGCCGTACAATCAAAGTTTGCATTACATAGATTAGTTGAACCGAGCGACAATTAAAACCCACAATATTAATTGTATGAATATTATCCAACACCTCAGAATCATTTAAAATACTTTTTCGATAAGTATTATCAATAAAATTATTCCTAATGTCGGATAAGTAATTAGTAGTGTGCATTTTACCCTAACCCCAATATTTTATAAAAAAGCAATGTAAACTTTTTTTGGGGAATAATCAAGAAAATGGAATCGCTCTTAATGTAGTATGTAGTACTCAATAGAAATGTCATAATTTCAAACTTTAATAAAATAAGAGTATTGTCTTGATTTTGAAGAGCAATTCAAGATTGTTGAAACCTTGAGGAGAAAACGAAAACACAATCTCTAATATGAACACTCTGAGTATATTAATTCACTGTTTGTAGGACATTTTTTTGATTCATCCAAATTCCGACGAATTCACAATTACGAAAATTTACTCCGAGAAACAATTGACATTCAACATATAAACTCAGTTTGTTCTTACAATCACAACGGTAATATCGTCCCTCTGTTCGCTTTCTCCTCTAAACAACTTCACTCCGTCGATTAATCTTTCCCAGATTTCTCTAACAGGTTTTTCAAAATTTGCACCGACTGTTTTATCAATAAATTCATCCCCGAGCAATTCATTTTTATCGTTCATTTCTTCGTTAATACCATCTGAATAAAAGATGAAGATATTATCTTTCTCCAAGACTATTTCAACCTGCTCAAGTATTTCATCAAAAGTCTCTCCCGCTTTCATTCCAAGCGCTAATCCCTTCGGGAGAATATTCTCCACCGATTTACGGGATATTTTTTTCAGCGGTGTGTGTCCGGCACGTACAAAAGTAAGCGTGTTTTTCCCCGTGTCGAAAAGAGCGATGGAAAGCGTAATAAAATAAAATTTCTCCAGAGCGGAAGTAATTTTATCGTTTATCTTCGACAAAATCTCCGCCGGCTGAAGTCCTTCGGCACAGAACAATCGAACCATTGTCTGAAGTTTAGACATATAAAACGAAGCTGAAAATCCCTTTCCCGAAACGTCTCCCACAACAACATAAAATCGGCTATCGGAAATTTTAATTATATCGTAATAATCTCCTCCTACCCATTGTGCCGGAATCATCTCGCCAAAAAGTTCAACCCCATCTATTTCAGGTATTTCACGAGGAAGTAAACTTCTCTGTATTTTTCGGGCATTTTCAAAATCGCGTTCCATTGCAACTTTTTCTTTTTCCTCATTATGAAAACGCGCGTTCTCCAAAGCTACAGCCACTTGATTTACGGTAGCCGAAAGCATCTCCAAATCCGCATCGGTAAATCTGGCACCGGAATGCTTTAACCCGAAGAAAAGAAATCCGATTAGTTTGTCGCGGGCAACAAGAGGCATTGCAGTAAAAATATTATTATGTATCAGTTTCGGGGCATGCTCTCCAAAAACAGTTTCAAAATCCTCACGCTCAATATTCAGGAACTCTCGATAATAACGGCGCCCTTTTATCCAATCTTCCAAAGTCTTAACCGACAAAGGAATTTCCAGTTCCGAATCGACAAAATTTTCATCTGCCGCAAGTTTTAGTTTTTCTTTTTTTCTATCATAAACGGCAAAGCCAAAAGCTTTAATCTTAAGAGAATTTGCAAATATCTTTTTGGACTGTAAAATAACCCCGTCATAATCGACAATGCCGGAAATATCATTGCTGAACTTTACGAGGAGATTTTTAAATGCTTTTTGTTCGGGATAAAATTTCTTAGTGATTGCATCTTGAAATTTATCTTTAGTAGATTGATAGAGAATTACGAAAATCACAAATACAACTCCGATTATTAGTCCCTGATACTGCGGACCTAATGCGGAAATAAATGATGCCCCGAGAAATAAAATTGAAAAGAAATAAACTGCAGCAATTGCAATTGAAACCAAAATGTAAAGAAATGTATTTTTTACAACTTCACTCACATCCATTAACGAATACTTAAAGATTGAATAAGCAAACGAAATTGGAATCAGCGCTAATAAAATGATTGGCATGTAATGTTGAGGAGAATTAAATATTGAATCGGCAAAAACTTTTGCCAACGTTGAAACATAAACAACTCCGCCCAATCCGATTGCAAATCCGGAAATAATAACTGCTATCGGTTTTTTACTCTCTTTTGTTTCAAGACTCCGATAAGCCCTAATCATGGAAATAAATCCGACAAACAAAGCGAAAATTATTGAAAAGAAAATCCATTTCCACATTACTTTTTCGGCAAAAAACCGGTACGGCATTATACTCACGGAAAATTTAGGAACTATGAAAAACCGAACACCGAAATAAACCAAAACCAGAAAGAAAGGATAGGCGGATAAAATAAAACGAACTACTTTCTTTGAGAATATTTTTCTCCGAACAGGAAAAATCCAAAAGAACTCGATTATCTTTGTAGGAATAAAAATACCGGGGACGAGCCATAAAGCGGTTGTAATATAAGCTAATGAAATATTGGTAGAAAACGGAGTGGAAATACTGCTGCCGGAAATGAGCGTCCAACTGTTAAAAAGAACAAGCAAAATACCGAGTGAAAAAAATCTTTCCTGAATTTCACCCGAAGGTTTGGAAGTATAAACAATAAATCCTACAATCAGCCAAACGAGAGCAAAAATTTCAGATGCGATACTTCCGAACGGAAGAAGTTTTTTAACTCTTACTTTTGCCGTAAATACTTTTTCTCCTCTTTTAACAGTGTAAATTGCTGTATCTCCGGCGGAAATGTTATCTAAAATATAAGATGCGCTCGATAACTTTTTAATCTTTACTCCGTTAATTTTCAGCAAAATATCGCCGTCCCTAATTCCGGCATTCCAAGTAACTCCGTTTTTTTTAACGCTCTTAATTTTTATCAATTTAGTTTTGAAAATTGATTTCTCCCATTTAGTGTGAACTCCCCGATTATTAATGCTGTCAATTTGATGACGAACCGGTATCCACAAACATTCGTCATTAGATTGCGGAAGTATAAAAAACGAGAAATAAAGTTGTACAAAAGCCCAAATTGTAAGAAGCACAACAATTGTAGGCGCAAAAATCAGTTTATATTTACTCAAAGTATTTCTTACCGAATTAAACATTAAAACTCCGTCTTGCAAACATGTTCTTTAGATTTCAAAACCATCAGTGTAATATCATCCGATTGTTCGGCATCTTCAGTAAAAACTTTTAGTTCTCTTAATATTTCATTCTTCATTTCCAATACGTTCATGTCAGCATTTTTAGTCAAGATATTTATTAACTTCTCCTCGCCGAACTCCTCGTTATTTATATTCATCGCTTCGGTGATTCCGTCGGTAAAAAAAAGAAGAGTGTCGTTTGGCTGCAAGTAGATTTTTTCACTTTCGTACGGAATTATAGTTTCCATCACACCTAAAATCATTCCCCCTTTTTTCATTCTGGTTATTTCTCCGTTGCGGTAACGATAAGGAGGATTATGCCCGGCGTTTACATATTCAAACTCTAATGTTTTGTCATTAAATATTCCCCAGAACAGAGTAATAAAACTGCCGTTGGTTGTGTTTTCGGTAACCAAATTATTCAACATGTTTGTAGCTTCGCCAAGTTTATAATCCAACTTGGAAAGGGTTTTGATGAAAGCTTGTATGTTAGCCATCAAAAGCGCCGCCTGAATTCCCTTACCTGAAACATCGGCAATTACAATTAAAGTTCTGTCATCATCCAGTTTAAGAATGTCAAAATAATCACCACCTACTTGTCGTGCAGGAATGTTAACCGCAGAAATTTCGAAATTATTAAACTTAGGGAATTTGGACGGGATGAGTTTCTGCTGAATACTCCGCGCCACTTCCAAATCTTTTTCCATTTTTTGCTTCTGCAGATATTCCTCAAACAACCGGCTGTTTTCCAGTGAAATCACAGCCAAACTTGCCGCCGAATAAATAAATTCTATATCGGAATTTGTGTATCCGCCTTTTTTCAAGGTCTGTCCCAGCAAAACCAAACCTTTTATATCGTTCTTTATTTGCATTGGAACTATCAATTCAATTTCGGAATCAATCATATTACTTTCCGAATTAGGTAATTCCGATACAAGCTTAGGAGAGGTAAAAGTTTCTTTGGGAAACCGTTTACAAAATTCACTTACCACATATTCGTTAAATTTCGAATCAATAATTCGCAAACCGTTCGAACAGTTAACAATAGCGTACTTGCTGGTCATAAACTGTCCGAGCACCGTATAAATAAAGGTTCTGCCGATTAGTTTTGTATCGAATAACCCGGTAAACTCCTTAGCCAAATCAAACAATGAATTAAGCTGATTAATTTTTGAATCGAGTTCCCGATTTGTTGCGGTAAGGCTCTGAAGCATTCTGAAATTTTTGATTGCAGTAGAAACAATATTTGCAACTGTTTTAACAAACTCTTCATCATCGGCGGTAATTTCTTTTCCGGTTAGTTTTTCACCCAGTAAAATATACCCGAACAAATTATCCTCGAAGTACAAATCAAAAATTGATTCAAGGAAAAACTTTTGTTTAATTTCATCAATGGAAAGTTTTTCCCCTGAAGTCTTCATCACTTCATTTAATAATCGTTGTTCAATCCCTTTTGATGCTACAATTTCAATCTTCCCGTTTTCATCAATAAAAGCCACAGCCCCCTTATTTACAAGGAGTTTACCGAACAACGTAAACAAAAGATTATCCAGCGTAAAACGTAAATCCAAATTAGAATTAATTTGCTTACTGAAATCAATCAATGCAGATAAATTTCTTAGTGCTGTTTTGTTATCCGTCGTCATAATTTTTTTACCAAAGTGAGTTTATTGAATTTCGGATTTGAAACCTCGTAAATGACTTCGTCCATCAAATTGCGCATAAGATGAATCCCCAAACCGCCTGATTTTCTCTTTTTCAACTTCTCTTCCAAATCCGGAGGGACAATGTAATCCGGATTAAATTTTTTACCATAATCAATAAGAGTAAGTGTGAGCGTACTTGCGGCAAAACGGGCATTTATTTCTATTAAATTGTCAGGTGAATTTTTATAAGCATGCTTAATAATATTTGTACATGCTTCATCAACAGCGAGCACAATCTCTTCCACCGTATTTTTATTGAATCCCGATTCACCTGCTACACTTCGAACAAATTTACGAATTTCGGAAAGACTTTTTGTTGAACTGCTAACTGTGATATGTTTGTTAATAATCGACAAATCAGTTCTCTCTGTATTTTGCTTCAGCCTTTTCTACTTCATCGTAAAATTCGTAAAGTACAGGGAAACCCAACAAATCAAAAACGTTGTAAACGTTCTCCTTCATCGCGGCAAATTTAATATCTCCGCCGTTTTCTCTCATCGTCTCCACATAAGCCATAAATACGCCTAAGCCGGCGCTGCTTATATAGCGCAGATTGGAAAAATCCACGATAAGTTTAAATTTACTTTCGGAAATAAGTTTTTCGAATACTTCCTCCAATTTCCCTGTAGTATGAGCATCCAAAATTCCATTTAAAGAAAGAATAATCACCCCTTCTTTTTCCAGAATTTTAGTTATGAATTCATCCATTTCTATCTCCCTTTTTCCCTGTTTTCAAAAATTAAAATTGTTATATCATCAGCTTGAATATTATTTTTTGAATATAGACTTATCTCGGTTATAATTTGTTCCATCAATATTCCGGCATTTTTATTTCTCATCATCAAATCTTCCAAATTTTTGTAGCCGAATTCTTCTCCTGCTTCATTTTTACTTTCGGGTAATCCGTCAGTATAAAATAAAATTCTAATTTCCGGTTCAATTTTTAAGATAACCTTTTCCAAATTTTCTTCAAAAATTTCTCCCGTAGCAATTCCCAAAGCCAATCCTTTGCTTTTGATTAGCCTTGTATTGCCATCTTCAATAATGATGGGAAGATTATGCCCCAAACGGTAATAAGTTAAAATTCCTTCGGAATCATCAATACTTCCGAAAATTGCCGTAATAAAATTTTTACGGTTCAATCGTTTATTAAAAATCTCATTTGCTTTTATTACCAAAGTTCTCAAATCGGAGTAAACAACCGTAAGAGATTCGAGAACGCCTTTCATTTCAGCCATTACATAGGATGCTTCCATTCCCTTACCCGAAACATCCGCAATCACAAAAAATGTTTTATCGCCAAAGTTAAAAAAGTCGTAATAATCACCACCGACTTCAAAAGCGGGAATAAACTTTGCACATGCTTTTATATTTTCAAAATCCGGAACACCTTGAGGTACTATGCGCATTTGAATCTCGCGTGCAATTTCAAGTTCCTTCTCCATACGCTCATTTTCAATTGATGCACTGACAAGGTCAGAGTTTTCAATGGCAAGCGCAGCATAATCGGTCAGCCCTGAAAAAGTGCTAAGCAAATCATCGTCAATTTTATCCTCGTCATAAAATCCGGCAAAAACCAAACCCGATTTCCCATTGCGTCCCTTAATCGGTGCGACGAGAAGTTCACTAAGCATCTTCCCCTCTTCAGGTTCAAGATAATTTTTCAGTAAAACTTTTTGTGGTTTGGTCAGCTTATTTGTTTTGTAATAACTTTTTGAAAATGACTCCAGAGATTCACTATAGTTCCCTAATGTATAAAATTTTGTTTTATCATTGTCAATAACCATCCATGTCAAATCGGCTGATGAAATATTTTTTGTTAATTTTAAGATAGATTCGGAAAGTTCGTCAAAATCCAGAATCTGTGTCATCATGTTTCCAAACTCAAGAAATGTAGAATACTCTTCCGATTTCCTGTCCGCCTCTTCCGCCGTTGGAATGTGAAACAGCGCAGTGAAAAATATTACCAACGAATAGATTGCTCCGTACAAAGCTACGGTTGATGATACAATAAAGAGTGTAGGAGAAAATAGATATGCGGTTTTAATCAGGAGATTGTTTTCGAAAAATAATGTAACCAACACTGCAAAAATCAGAGCCGATGAGAATGCAAGAAACACCAATTTCTTCTTCTGAGTCTTATTAAGTGAAGCAATCCAAGCAACACGAAAAGCATTAATAACAACAATTATTATCAAAGCAATCTGAAATACATTTTCAAAATCGCTCATCCAACCTAATAAACTTACAAAAGTGATAGAATCATTAATTGCAGTTTGCGAAGTTGAAACAATATTACTGAAAAAAGGATCAAAGGCATTGGTTAAACCGACAATTATTGTAAATATAGCCATTACCCTGAAGTAGCTTTGTACATTCCCTTTCTGCTTATAAAAGAACAACTTGCTTAGTGTGGAATAAATTAATATGATTAATACAATTACTAATCCCGATATAATTAATACAACCGTTTCCTGCAAGAATCCGATTTCAACATAACGCTTATCAGGCAATATTTGAGAAAACAATAATGAAAGCAATAATAGCAGAAAAGCAAGGATAAATACGTTACCGTACAACCGCATTAATGATCCGACTGTAACTTTCAGTTTTCCGGGTACATATTTCATCCAGAAAAAAATTAAATGTACCGCAAATAATTCGTTAAAGAATTCAGCAACAAATTTTTCGGGAATAGGGAAAAAATATTTATATAACAAAAAAATGATTGAAAATGCAATTGCTTTTCCAAGGAGTTGAGTATTATAAAACTTAAGTATCCTATCTTTAAGCATCTTACAACTTATCTTTTTGGTAGGGTTCAAGCAGAACTCGGAGAGTTTCCCTTGCCCGAAAAATCCTTGATTTTACAGTTCCGATTTCAAGTTCAAGTTTTTCGGCAATCTCTTTGTAGGAAAATCCTTCGACATCACGCATGATTAATGGCGTTTTTAATTTATCGGGTAATCGGTTAATAGCAGAATTAAGAAGATGAGGCAAATCAGGCTCTTCGTGCAATCTCACTTTGTTTGTATGCAGGTTAAATTGATTATCCAAAGGGACAAACACAGACCTCACTCTTTTTTTCCTTAGAAAATCACGGCATTTGTTAACCGTAATTCTGTATAGCCAAGTTGAAAATTTAGCTTCGAAGCGAAATGAATTGAGATGCTGGTAAACATTAATAAATACATCTTGAATTATATCATCAACGCTGTCGGAATCACCTAATGTTATGTAACACAAATTTCTCACTTTATCCTTATGTCGGTGTATTAATCTTGTAAAAGCAGTTTCGTTTCCCGCATTAAATGATTTGATTAACTCAAAATCTTTTTCATTTTCCGGATCGATATTTATTTCTTTTTTATCTTTAAGCAAAATGTTTGACGAATAATTTGACAAAAGGTTTAACTTTGAACAAATAGGTGTTTCCTGCGTCTGTTTAATAGTTCAAATATATATAAATTAAAAATAATTTGATTATAAAATTAATACTATTTAATTTTCTAAATTGGTATAATAAAAGAACTAAAGGAGAACAAAATGAGATTTAAGACTAAGGAACATTATAACGCAATTGAAATAGAATTAAAAGGAAATATTATTGGCGGTCCTGAAACTCAGGATTTTCACAATATGATAAAGGATTTTCTCGCAGAAGGAAAAAAGAACATTATTGTTAATCTCGGAAGCGTAAAATTTATGAACAGTACAGGGCTCGGTATGTTAATCGGAGCTTTTACATCAGTAAAAAATGCAGACGGCAAATTTGTTATTGCCAAAGCGACCGAAAAGATAAATTCCCTTTTAGTAATGACAAAATTGATTACAATATTTGATAATTATCAAACCATTGAAGAAGCAATTGAAAGTTTTAAAAAATAATTTTTAATTTATCGGAGCTTAAAATGAGCGTTACCGTATTAGTTGGAAGTCAGTGGGGCGATGAAGGAAAAGGGAAAGTAGTTGATATTTTAAGTAAGCGATATAAGATAGTCGCACGTTATCAGGGCGGTGCAAACGCCGGACACACTATTAAAATTGGCAATGAGCAGGTTATCCTGCATCTTATCCCCTCCGGTATCCTAAGACCTGATGTTACCTGTGTAATCGGCAACGGTGTGGTAATTGACCCGAAAGCATTGCTTAATGAGATTGCCTTCTTGGAATCGATTGGGATTGATATTCATGGAAGATTATTAATAAGTCATAACGCTCATTTAATAATGCCCTACCACAAACTTCTTGATTCTATCAATGAACAAGGAAGTGAAAAAATTGGAACTACCGGAAAAGGAATCGGCCCGTGCTACAACGACAAATACGCCAGAAAAGGAATTCGTATTCAGGATTTGCTCAACAAAGAGGAATTGATCAGAAAAATCAGAATCAATCTTGATGAAAAAAATAAAATTATTGAAAACGTTTACGGAAAAGAAGCTCTTAATGTTGATTCAATTATTGATGAATATCTAAAGTTTGATCAAAAAATTGATCCTTACGTAACCGATACCGCAAACTTTTTGAATAAAGCGATAGACGGCGGGCAATCAGTATTATTTGAAGGAGCACAGGGCGCATTGCTGGATGTTGATTTCGGCACTTACCCGTTTGTAACTTCCTCAAGCCCGACTTCAGGCGGCGCATCTACCGGCACCGGAGTTCCTCCGACCAAAATTGATTCCGTCTTCGGAATTGTCAAAGCTTACATAACAAGAGTAGGAAATGGACCATTTCCTACAGAGCTTTTTGACTCCAATGGTGAAATTCTGCAAAAAACGGGCGCTGAATACGGAGCAACTACCGGAAGACCGAGAAGATGCGGATGGTTTGATGCTTTTCTCACCGGATATTCAAGAATGATAAACGGTATTGATCGGGCAGCAATTACGAAATTGGACGTGCTTTCAGAATTTGATGAAATAAAAGTTTGTGTCGGATACGAGCTTAACGGTAGAAGACTTAATACTTTTCCTAATGAAATCTCCAAGTTGGAAAACGTTACTCCAATTTATGAAACTCTTCCCGGCTGGAAAACAGATATCTCAAACATTACCGAATATGATGCTCTACCCCTTAACACAAAGCATTATCTCAGATTCCTGGAAGATGCGACAGGAATTCGATTTACTATCATTTCGGTTGGACCTAAACGTACACAAACAATTGTAATGGAATAATGCAAGCTTATTCCGGACAATTTAAGCAAAAAGTAAAATTACTTTTATTAGCAGTAGCTGTTATTCTCGCTATTGCTTCACTTTTTTTTTCACAATCGCTTGTCCGAAAAATCGAGAAACGGGAAACCGAGATTGCAAAGCTTTATGCGAGCAGTTTAACCTATCTCGCAAACTCAAAAAATATAAGTGAAAACTTCACATTCATATTCGAAAACATAATTCAGCGTATCGATTTTCCGATGATAATGACTGATGCTGAGGATAATCCGATCTATGAACAAGGGGGCGCGGGATTTAGAAATATCCAGTTTGATTCTACAATGACTAAGCAAGAAGTGTTTGCTGAACTACGTAAACGTGTGCAGCAATTAAAATCGGAATCGGACCCGATAATTGTTTACTATCCGGAAGGAGTAGTGTGGAAAAAGATATATTATGGAAGTTCGGACGTTGTAATAATGCTCAAATATTTTCCGTATGCCCAAATCACTTTCGCGTTTATTTTTATACTTATAGCTTATGCAAGCTTAAACTATTTTCGTAAATCGGAAGAAAGTAATATTTGGGTCGGTTTGTCAAAAGAAACAGCACATCAGTTAGGCACTCCGATTTCAAGTCTGATGGGATGGAATGAGTTGCTTGTTCTGCACTACAACAATCCTGATAAAGTGCTTGATATTGCCGATGAAATTACCAACGATTTAGTGCGGCTGAACAAAATTGCTAACAGATTTTCAAAAATAGGATCTAAGCCCGAACTTAAAGAGACAAATCTTTATAAATTACTTGAAGAAGTAAAACGATATTTCGACAGGCGCTTTCCGCAGATGGGTAAAAAAATTACTATTTCTATTGAAGGAAATAGAGAGATAACCGCAAAATTAAATCAGGACCTTTTCGAGTGGGTACTTGAGAATTTACTTAAAAATGCCAGAGATGCAATATCTGAACATGAAGGGAAAATTAGTTTTTTAATTTACGAAACCAAAAACAGTATTGAACTTGAAGTCAGCGACAACGGAAAAGGAATTACTTCAAAGCAGAGAAAAGAGATTTTCAAACCCGGTTTTTCCACAAAAAAACGTGGCTGGGGATTAGGATTATCACTTTCCAAAAGAATTGTAGAAGAATATCATAAAGGGAAAATATATGTGAAGGAATCCTCCCCTACAGGGACAATTTTCGCTATTTCACTTCCAAAATAAAAAAAATAATATTTTTTCTTGCTTTATGAAAATATTTTTGTATATTTGTACCAAATGATAAAAGATATTTTTTTCATTTTACCCCCCTATATATACATTCCAGCCGTCTAGGTCCGCCCTCAGCCTAGACGGCTTGTTATTTTAAAAGGGTTGTATCTTACTTGAAAATATTCTACACGATTCTATTTTAATCTGCTATTTTTTGTACAACAAACGGAAGCAAAACAGACATAAAATGAAACTTGTACAATATTCTATATTTTAAAAAAGATTTTAATAT
>CAZMZM010000041.1:0-23455 GCA_964570865.1 uncultured Melioribacter sp. | reverse complement strand
GTAAAGTAATAAAAAATTAAAAATAATAGACTTACTCAATATTCTTAAAGATTCTCGCCAAAGAATTTCCGGGAGCTTTAAACTCCAAATCGAGGAAGTAGCCGAAGGGAGTTTGGTAAACTTTGTAGCCGGAATTTTTCAGGCGTTCTTCGGCGTTGTTAAAAAGTTGTTTTATCAAAGCCGGATTTGCTTTGCTTTCGGAAAGGTGAGCAAACGAATGGAGTACGATTATTTCCGTCTCGTTTTTACGGGCGGCCCATTTCAATTGTTTTATCATCTTGGTTTCAACTGCGGAAAGTTTTTCCTCGTCCTCCGATTCAAGATGAATAAAACCTACTAACGCATTTTCAATTTTTTTCTCTTCATCAATATCGGGGGCATCTTGCCAACCTTTTCTGTTTGTTTTGTATCCGAACAAATCCGCATAAATCATTAATAGTTTCATTAAAAATCTCCAAAATTATCATTCGTAAATAACTACTGTTTCCGCAATAAAATCGTGAAGTGCTTGTTTTTTTCTCGTGAAGGCTGCGATAATATAGCCTAAATCTAAAATCAATCCGGAAATCCATTTTGAAAAGTACCTGGCCGTAGCACGTCCAAAACTTATCCGGTTAAAATTTTGATCGGTTACAATTATTCCGACTGCCGCCTTTCCCAAAGTCGCTTGTTTTTTCGATGATTCCATCAACGCAAAGTAAAGCCACTCAACGGCGGATGTAACGATAAACAAAATTACAAGAGTAAAAGCTAATCCTATTTCCGGAGTTCCTCCGAAGTTGTTTGCAAAGGTAGCGCTTACGGAAGTGAAATGTTCAACTTCCGGATTATCGTGTATGAATGGAATTGCAATTCCGATAAAAAGAATAATGGGAATCATTAATATCATTTCAACAATTGAAACAATTATTTTGTCGATAATATATGCTACAAATCTGATCCAAAATCCTGCGTAATTAACTTCCAATTGTATCTCCACCGTTTATAAATCGTTTCTCTTTTTGTAAAGCATCCCGATTTCCGCTCCGAGTAAAAACAGAATGGATGAATAGAATATCCAAAACAAGATTACAATCACTAACAAAAAAGCACCGTATAATTTTTCGGCAGCTAAAAAATAAGTTACGTAATAACCGAAAATATATTTCATGATAGCCCACAACAGTGCCGCCCAAAAGGCTGAAATTGCAATTACTTTATTCCCAATTCTTTCGTAAGGTATAATATAGTAAAAGAAATAGAACAACAGAAAAATAATAAAAAACGAAGATAGTGAAAGTAGCGATTGCATTAATTGGCTGATTCTTAATGTTTGCAAAATTTCAAGTTGTAGTGTTGAATTAATTAGAATTTGGATAGAAGGAAATACTAAAGTTGAAAGAAGCATTATTACAAGGATTAAAATTATCACTCCAAAGTCTTTGATTAAGCCATACCAAGCACTTTTATTTTTCTCGACAACAAAAATATGGTTTAAGATTGTTCGCAAACTGCTGAATAACCAGGTTGTTGTAAACATCAATCCGAAAATACCGATATAAGCCGCTATATTTTTATAGTGAAAAACACCCGGAAGACGTCTCATAATAAAATTCTCGAGGTAGTGTGCAAAATCAGGATAAGGAATTGCGGTTTCGATAAATTGGTTAATCTGATGCTGTAAAACTTCGGGGGAAATTAGTGAGCCTAATATTGCAAACACTATCAGTAAAAAAGGAATCATACTAAGAATAAGAGAAAACGCAAT
The DNA here is from genome assembly GCA_964570865.1 of uncultured Melioribacter sp. Lineage (GTDB taxonomy): Bacteria > Bacteroidota > Ignavibacteria > Ignavibacteriales > Melioribacteraceae > WGAL01. Next base: position 21,708 of record CAZMZM010000041.1, on the reverse strand, counting down.
GCCCGCAGCGGCAAGATAGATATGGTCTTCTTCAACTTTTCTCCAAAGTCCGCCAAAGTAGTAAGAAGTAAAATCAAAAAATTTTCTTACGCGCTCAACGGGAAAGTTTCTGGTTAATGTTCGTAGTAATTTAAATTTCATGATTCATTTTTTGAGGGATTGTGTTATAAAAAATATCACTTAATTTTGTGATACTTACATCTATTAAATTATTTATCGTAAAACCGTTTCGGACAACTGTACCGGCAAAATAATACGGAACGGATTGCTTGCTGAGAATATTTTCCACTTCGTTTCTTTTCGAAGGTGAAACGGAAATAATCACTCTTGATTGCGATTCGGAGAAAAGGGAAAAATCCTCACGGGTTTTTATCGGAATATCGAGTTTGGCTCCGAGAGGAAAATCTTTGTGCGATACACAACACTCGGCTAATGCAGATGCGATACCTCCTTCCGAAACATCATGGGCGGACTTGATTAAATTTAATTCGATTAACTTCGAGATAGTTTGTTGAAGATTTCTTTCTGTTTCAAGATTAATGACAGGAGCGTTACCTTCTACAAGGTTATACACTATCTTCATATATTCACTTCCGCCTACTTCCTCAAAATCTTCGCCGATAATAAAAATTAAGTCGCCTTCATTCTTAAACTCTGAAGTAACGGTTTTAGTAATATCTTTTATTAATCCGACCATTCCGATTACGGGCGTTGGATAAACTGTTGATCCAGGGCTTTCGTTGTAAAAACTTACATTGCCGCCGGTTACGGGTGTATCGAAAAATCTGCAAGCTTCTCCCATTCCCTCAATTACTTGAGAGAAAGACCAATAAACCTCGGGGTCGTACGGATTGCCGAAGTTTAAGCAGTTGGTTACAGCTAACGGCTTGGCACCCGAGCAAACAATGTTGCGCGCCGATTCCGCAACTGCAATAATAGCACCCCGTTTAGGATTTAGATAAACATAACGCCCGTTACAATCGGTACTTGACGCGATACCTTTTTTCGTACTTCCAACTCTTACGACAGCGGCATCGGAACCGGGCGGAACGATTGTGTTAGTTTGTACTTTGTAATCATATTGTTCAAACACCCATTTTTTTGAAACAATATTCGGCGAAGAAAAAACTTTCAAGAAAGTTTCTTCAATATTGTCAGGTTCGGGGACTTTTGTAAAATCGAAAGCATGTTTTTCGTCTAAATAAGAGGGGCGTTTTTTTTCGCGGTAGTAAACCGGCGCACCGCCACCGAGTACTAAATTGTAAGCGGGAACTTTAACTTTCACTTCCCCGTTGTATTCTGCATCCACGAGGTCTTCGTCGATTACCTCACCGATTATTTCGCAATTCAAATCCCATTTTTCAAATACTTCTATTATTTTATCTTCATACCCTTTTTTAGCAACAACAAGCATTCGTTCCTGCGATTCGGAAAGCATTATTTCGTAAGCGGTCATTTCGTTTTCGCGCAGAGGAACTTTCGACAAATCGATTCTCATTCCGGAGTTTCCTTTTTCGCTCATCTCGGAAGTTGAGCATGAAATTCCCGCAGCCCCCATATCCTGAATGCCGACAATCCAGTCATTCTCAATAATTTCAAGTGTGGCTTCGAGCAACAGTTTTTCTGTAAAAGGGTCGCCCACTTGTACCGACGGACGTTTTGATTCCGATTTTTCGGAAAGTTCTTCAGAGGCAAAAGTAGCGCCGTGTATCCCATCGCGCCCTGTTGCCGAACCTACAATAAGCACCGGATTTCCTTTACCTTTTGCAACAGCCGATGCGGTTTTTTTTGTATCAACCAACCCAATTGCCATGGCATTTACAAGGGGATTACCTTGGTAGGAATCGTCAAAAAAAACTTCTCCGCCAACCGTAGGCACGCCAAAGCAATTTCCGTAATCGCCGATTCCCTTAACAATATTTTCGAATAAAAATCTTGTGTGAGGATTATCGAGTGAGCCGAAACGGAGTGAGTTTAGCGCTGCGATTGGCCTTGCACCCATTGTAAAAATATCGCGGAGTATTCCTCCAACGCCTGTAGCTGCTCCTTGATATGGCTCGACAGCCGACGGATGATTGTGACTTTCGATTTTGAATGCAATTGCCTGTCCGTCTCCGATGTCAACTAATCCGGCATTTTCTTCTCCGGCTCCGACAAGCAGATTACCACCATCGCGGGGGAGTTTTTTGATTTCGGCTATTGAATTTTTGTAACTGCAATGTTCGCTCCACATTACACTGAATATTCCCAGCTCGGTGTAATTAGGTGTGCGACCAAGTATTTCACAAATTTTACCGTATTCTTCTTCGGTTAATCCGTGTTCTAAAGCAAGTTGTAAATCAACTTTGGGTTCTTTCATTTTCTTTTGATTACTAATAAAAATTAAAAAAATAATTTAATCAGAAAATTTGTTTTGCCAACTTTAAAATTCCCTGATTCCATGGAACTCTGTGAGAAACTCCCGAAGAATTTGTAAAATTCTCCAAATTTTCAACATACCATTTGAAATTTCTGATTAACGCATCTTTGTTTGAATATTTAGGTGAATATCCCAAGTATTTTTCCGCTTTTTCGATTGAGACGAAGGAATCTTTTCCGGCTGTTTCGTAAACCCATTTGTACAATGGCGAAAGGTTAAAAAGTTCGAGCAGTTTCAAAGTTAATATTGCCGGTGTTTTCGGCAGTCCGATTATTTTTTTGCCGTATCCCGCATAATCCAAAACAGCTTGATAATCATCCCGCATTGTGGTAAACTCTTTTGCTCCGATATTAAAGGTGCGATTAACATTTTCCTCAGGTAAGGTTAAACTTTTTTCAATCGACTCACATAAATCTTCAACATCCAAAAGTTGGTAGCGGTTTTTGCCGTTCCCGATCATCGGAAAGTTGTGTCCGGTGTAAGCCCAGTCGTAAAGCAACGCAAACACTCCAAGTCTTTCCGGACCGATGAATGATTTTGGGCGGAGAATAGGAACGATTAAATCATTTTCCCTGAAATTACGACACATTTTTTCAGCTTCAATTTTGGCTTTTCCGTACGGACCGACTCCGATAAGCTCATCCTTTTCGTAAATCGGATGATGGTTTGGTATTCCGTAAACCGCAGTCGATGAAATAAAAACAAAACGGGAGATATTATTTTTAAGTGTCGCTTCAAGCAATGTGCGGGTTCCTTCAATTCCGGTTGTGAGTATTTCCTCCTTCGGATAAAGGGGAAGCGCCATAGCCGAGTGGACAACCATATCAACTTTTGGAGTAATTTTACCGACTAACTCTTTATCTCGAATATCACCTTTTACAATTTCAACATCATTTTGAACATCCGGATAATTGAAATCAGCAATGTCTAACGAAATAATTTCGTACCCTTTTTGTAAAAGATACCTGATTAAATTAATTCCTAAAAAACCGGCACCGCCTGTAATTAATACTTTCATTTTGTGAACTTTTCTTATTTTTGAATTCTAAATTAATAATAATATATATACAAAGGAATTTGAAGATATGAGAAGACTAAAATTATTGCTTGTTTTTACTTTTTTATTAATCTCGGGATTGTTTGCACAGACAAATAATTTTGAGGGTAAAATTGTATTAAAAGTAAAAACGGGGCAATCTGAAAATAGAATGAATTATTTAATAAAGGGGAACTCCGTTAGAATGGAAATGCCTCAGATGCCTATGGGCTATATGCTGATGAAAGATTCATCATTTTATGTTGTAATGCCTCAACAAAAAATGTACATGACAATAGATGCAAAACAAAAAAGTATGATGGGAAACGACCCGCTGCAAAATTTGAGTGATTCACAGAAACCTACAGCAACCGGAAAAACTAAGAAAATAAACGGTTACAACTGTAAGGAGTATATAATAAATAACGAGAGCGGAAAGACCACAATTTGGGCAACAGACGAATTTATTAATTTCCCCGGGTTTGCCGGCAGCAGCGATGATAATATGAAAAAAGCGCTTGGAATGGAGCGTTTTTTCCCAATGATAGTAATTGCCAATGAAAATGGGGTAAATGTTCGAATGGAAGTTGAGTCGATTAAAGAAGAATCTATTAGCGATGATATGTTTGCGCTTCCAAAAGATTTTAATGAAATGAAAATGCCGGGGCAATAAGAGATTGAAAAAGCTAATAGTAATATTTTTTGTGTCAGCATTTATATTTTACGGCTGCGAAAATAAAACCGAGACGGAAACCAATTATAAGGTTTTGCCGGAAACAAATATCAGCGAGATTCATATCTCTACACCTTACAACTCCGGAAATTTTGAGTATTCCGGATTAAGTTGGTATAAAAACTATCTTGTAATGTTACCTCAATATCCTTTTGGAATGGGAAGTACAAGCAATAGCGGTTCTTTATTTGTATTAAAAAAATCTATGCTCGATGAATATCTTGCTAATCCGGAAAACCACGCCCCTCTGACTCCCGATTCCTTAAAAATATTTGCTGAAGGTTTAACCGAATATAATCACAGAGGCTCCGGTTACGAGTCGATTGGGTTTATCGAAGATAACGCTTATTTTACTATTGAGGCAATCGATTCGCCGACTAAAACATATTTGGTAAAAGGATTAATCGATTCTGTTAATATGCAAATTACTCTCGACGCATCTACGCTTACTCAAATTCCGTTACAAACTGATATTAATAATATCGGTTATGAAACGATAGCAATTAACGGAGATAAAATAATTGTGGTTAACGAAGCAAACGGATTAAACTTACTTTCTAATCCAAAAGTATTTGTTTATGATAAAAATCTTAATTTGCTGGATACTTTGTCTATTCCGCACGTGGAATATCGGATAACAGATGCCACTTACGTGAACAACGATAAATTTTATGCAATTAATTATTTTTATACCGGCGATAGAACTTCGCTAAATCCGGCTGAGGATTCCGTAGCAATTAAATTCGGGATAAGCAACTCACAATCTTCTTATTCGGGTATCGAAAGAATATTATCATTTAAAATTGAGAAAAATAAAATAATTTTTTCGGGAGAAAACCCCATTTATTGGCATGTTGAAAAAGATAACGGTAAAAATTGGGAAGGTATTGCACAATATGGTGATAAGGGATTTTTTATTATTACGGATACTTTCCCGACAACGATTTTAAGTTTTGTTTCGGCAAGATAGAGATAATTATTATTTTTACCCTTTTCTTGACATTTGAAAAGTATTAAAATATATTTGTAAGCTATATAAAAAAGTTTTTCTATTTGGAGGAATTTGTGAAACAAGAGAAAATGACGAAATTTATCAAGACTGAAGACGCCAATAGAGAGTGGTATGTTGTTGATGCTAAAGGAAAAGTGTTGGGAAGATTGGCAACTGAAATTGCTCGTGTAATCCGCGGAAAACACAAAGCAATTTTTACTCCTAATATGGATACAGGTGACTTTGTTGTTGTAATTAATGCAGACAAAGTAATCTTAACCGGAAAAAGGGAATTACAGAAAACGTATTTCCACCATACTCAATATCCGGGCGGCGTTAAAACGGAAACTTTTGCAGAAGTAATGCAGAAGCATCCGGAAAGAGTTATTGAGAACGCAGTCAAAGGTATGTTGCCTAAAAACAGATTAGGCAGAAAGTTAATTAAAAAGTTGAAAGTTTATGCCGGTGAAAATCATCCGCATGCTGCACAGCAACCTAAAACATTAAGTTTGTAAGAGGAAGTTAATGACAGATAAGATATTTGTAGGTCGTAGGAAAAATTCTGTTGCAAGAGTTTATTTGAGAAACGGTTCCGGTAAAGTTACCATCAATAAAAGAGAATTCGACAATTATTTCCCGTTGGAATTTCACAGAGAGACAGTTGTTCAGCCGCTTAGCGTAACTGACAATGCAGGGAAATTTGATGTTTTCGTTAATGTTAACGGCGGCGGAATTTCAGGACAAGCCGAAGCAATCCGTTTAGGCGTTGCACGTGCACTTGTAGCACTTAACGAAGATTACCGTCCGGTTCTTAAAGCAGAAGGATTTCTTAGAAGAGACCCGAGAATGGTTGAGCGTAAAAAATACGGACAGCCGAAAGCTAGAAAAAGATTTCAATTTTCTAAACGTTAAAAGAATTTATCAATTAATCATACTTTCCGATCTGCTACCTGTGTCCTAAAAGAAAAAAGGATGGAATGCAGAGATGACGAGAGTAGAAGCAAAACAGGAGAAAAATATGCCTAGAGTAACACTCCAGAAGCTCGTGGAAGCGGGCGCTCACTTTGGTCATTTGACCAGTCGTTGGAATCCGAAAATGAAGCCGTATATTTTTATGGAAAAAAACGGAATCCACATTATCGATTTGAAGAAAACCGTAACATTGTTAGACAAAGCCGCTGATGCTTTATATGATATAGTATCGCGTGGCAATGGCGTAATGTTTGTCGGTACAAAAAAACAAGCTAAAAATGTAATTGCAAACGAGGCGAGACGTGCCGGAGCTAACTGGGTTAGCGAACGCTGGCTTGGCGGAATGCTTACAAACTTCCAGACAATCAAAAAAAGCATTAAACGCTTGCAGATGATTGACAAAATGGAAGCTGACGGAACATTTGAAAAAATCACTAAAAAAGAAATTCTTTTCCTTTCGCGTGAAAGAGAAAAATTAAGAAAAGTTCTTGAAGGCGTTGAAACAATGAACAGATTGCCGGGTGCATTGTTTATTGTAGATATTAAAAAAGAATCTATTGCGGTTAAAGAAGCTCAGAGACTGAATATCCCGACATTCGCAATTGTTGATACTAATTGTGATCCCGAAGAAGTTGATTATGTTATTCCTGCAAACGACGATGCCGCAAGAACAGTTGAAGTTATTACGCAAGCGCTTGCCGACGTTGTGGTAGAAGGAATGGTTAAGGCTAAAGAATTAAGAGCCGAAAGAAAAGCCGAACAAGAAAACGAGAAAAAAGTTGCCGACGATAAAAGAGAAACCGGCAGGAAAAGACGTCCCAGAATTCGCAAAGTAAGATTAGACGGAAACGAAGGTAAGGGAAAGAAAGTTGAGAAAAAAGTTGAAACTGCCGAAAAACCAAAGGCTTCAGTTGAAGCGCCAAAAACCGAAGAAGCTCCTCAAGTAGAAGAAACACCCAAAACTGTAGAAGCGGTAAAACCGGAAGAAGCGCCGAAAGCTGAAGAAACTCCTAAGACGGAAGAAACAGCTAAATCTGAAGAAAAGACAGAAGAATAATATTAAAGGAAATAAAAATGGCTATTAGTGCATCTGATGTTAAATTATTAAGAGACAAAACCGGCGCCGGAATGCTTGATTGTAAAAAAGCATTACAGGATGCCGATGGAGATTTTGATAAAGCGATCGAAATCTTGAGAAAAAAAGGAGCATCTGTTGCAGCAAAAAGAGCGGAAAGAAAAGCTCACGAAGGCGTTGTTATTACTAAAATTTGGGATGATAACAAATCCGGAGCAATTTTAGACGTTAACTGCGAGACAGATTTTGTTGCAAACAGCGATGATTTTTTAAACTTTGCAAAAAAAGTTCTTGATATTATTGTTGAGAATCAGCCTGCAAATATGGATGAGTTAATGGAATTGGAATCCGACGGGTCAAAAGTTTCCGTTTTGGTAACGGATACTATTGGTAAAATCGGTGAGAAAATTGAAATCTCACGTTTTGCAGTTGAAACAGTTGAGAACGGTTTATTGGTTGATTACATTCACCATGGTTCTAACCTTGGCGTTTTAATTAAATTCGAGAACGTTCCGGAAGCGACAGACGAGTTAGTGGAAATCGGTAAAGATATAGCAATGCAGATTGCTGCAATGAACCCTAAATATGTAACTCGCGATGAAGTTCCTGCCGAAGATATTGAGAAGGAAAAAGAAATCTACAAGGAAGTTGCTAAAAAAGAAGGCAAACCTGAAAATATTCTTGAAAGAATTGCCGAAGGAAAGCTGAATAAATTTTTTGGCGAAGTTTGCTTGTTGGAACAGGCATTTGTTAAAGACAACAGCAAAACCGTTGGAGATTTGATTAAAGATTACAATAAGGCAAATGGTACAGAAGTAAAGCTTACAAAGTTTTACAGATTCCATGTGGCTGACGAAACAAAATAAAAAGTATTTATTTAATTAAAAAAAGGTCTTATTTTATAAGACCTTTTTTTATATATATAGGTAAAAACCAATGGATTTAAAATATAATAGAATATTACTAAAGCTAAGCGGCGAATCGTTAATGGGAAAAAGCAAAGGCGGAATTGACCCTGAGATTCTGTCGTTTTTTGCCAAAGAGATAAAAAAAATTCATAACCTCGGAGTTCAGATTGGTTTGGTAATCGGCGGTGGAAATATTTATCGCGGGTTAAATGCCAAGGACCAGGGGATTGACAGAGTAACCGGCGACCACATGGGAATGCTCGCTACAATGATTAATTCTCTTGCTCTCCAAAATGCTTTGGAACACGAAGGTATGTTTACCAGATTGATGAGCGCAATTAAGATGGAGCAAATAGCCGAACCTTACATCAGACGCAGAGCTGTCCGGCATCTTGAAAAAGGCAGGATTGTAATTTTTGGAGCAGGCACCGGAAACCCTTATTTCAGTACCGATACTGCTGCATCGTTACGCGCTGTTGAAATAGAAGCTGATGTAATTTTAAAAGGTACACGTGTTGATGGAGTTTATGATTCGGATCCTGAAGTAAACACCGACGCTATTTTGTTTAATGAAGTAAGCTATTATGAAGTTTTAACTAAAAATTTGCGGGTGATGGATTTAACCGCTATTTCACTTTGTCAGGAAAATAATTTGGAAATTATTGTTTTCAATATGAATAATCCGGATAATCTTGTTAAGATTGTAACCGGCGAAAGTGTCGGAACAAGCGTTAAGGAAATCAGAATAAATTAATAAATATTGAGGCAGAATTATGCAAAACGAATATGTACAAGACGCCGAACACAGAATGTCAAAATCTATTGAAGCATTCAAACATGAGATTTCTAAAATCAGAACAGGGAAAGCAACAACAGCTTTGCTTGACGGAATTAAGGTGGATTACTACGGAACAATGACTCCGATAAACCAAGTCGGGAATATTTCCGTTTTGGATGCACATACACTCGCTATTACGCCTTGGGATAAATCAATGGTCGAAAAAGTTGACAAGGCTATTCTACAAGCAGAACTGGGCTTGAATCCCATAAGCGATGGAACTAATCTCCGGATTCCAATTCCTCCCTTAACTGAAGAACGAAGAAAAGATTTAGTAAAACTCGTAAAAAAATTTGCGGAAGATTCAAAAATTGCAATTCGTAATGTACGGCGTGATGCCAATGACCATTTGAAGAAGCAAGAAAAAAATAAAGAAATATCTGAAGACTTAATGCATGATTTTGAAGACGAAGTTCAGAAACTTACTGACAAATACGTAAAAAAAATCGAAGAAATTTTAGAAGAAAAAGAGAAAGAAATAATGGAAATATAAACTTTTTCGCATAAATATAATTTATTAAGAAAACCGTCTTTCCCAAGACGGTTTTTTTATTTAATTTAGTAGATACAATTGTCCAAATTAAACAAAAAGAGGCAAGTAATGGCTATAACAAAAGAAGATGCACTTAAATATCACAGTGAAGGGCGCCCCGGTAAAATAGAGGTTGTTGCAACCAAACCATGTTTTACATCCAGAGAATTATCGATGGCTTACACTCCGGGTGTGGCGGAACCCTGTCTTGAAATTGAAAAAGACGAATCGTTAGTTTACAAGTACACTGCTAAAGGAAATTTGGTGGCAGTTGTTTCTAACGGAACAGCGGTTTTAGGTCTTGGCGATATTGGTCCAATGGCAGGAAAACCGGTAATGGAAGGAAAAGGAGTGCTGTTTAAAAGATTTGCGGATATCGATGTTTTCGATATCGAAGTAAAGTCGAAAGACCCGAAAGAAATCATTGAAACAGTAGAGAAATTAGAACCGACATTTGGCGGAATTAACCTTGAAGATATTAAAGCACCTGAATGTTTTGAGGTTGAAGAAGAATTAAAGAAAAGAATGAACATTCCTGTTTTCCATGATGACCAGCATGGAACGGCAATTATTTCGTGCGCCGCTTTAATTAATGCTGCCGAAGTTTCAGGTAAAAAACTTGAAGATATGCGCTTGGTAGTAGTTGGCGCAGGCGCTGCAGGAATTGCGTGCAGCAAACTTTATGTAACTGCCGGCGTTAAGATTGAAAACATTGCGATGTTCGATTCCAAAGGTCATATTCACAACGGGAGAACGGACTTAAACAAATACAAGGCGCAATTTGCTACAGATGTTAAATACGACTCCCTTGAAGATGCTATGAAAGGTGCCGATGCTTTCTTGGGATTGTCTAAGGCAAATCTTGTCAGCAAGGATATGGTAAGAAGTATGAATGATTCTCCGGTAATTTTTGCAATGGCAAATCCGGATCCTGAAATTACTTACGAAGATGCCACAGATGCACGTCCTGACGTAATTATGGCAACAGGCAGAAGCGATTACCCAAACCAGGTTAACAATGTGTTAGGTTTCCCTTTCATTTTTCGTGGAGCCTTAGACGTACGAGCTACAACGATTAACGAAGAAATGAAATTAGCCGCTGTTTACGCATTAGCCGGTCTTGCGAAAGAAAAGGTGCCTGATGCTGTAAGCAGAGCATATGGCGGTGAGCATTTCACATTCGGCCGTGAATATATTATCCCGAAACCGTTTGATCCACGCGTGCTTTGGACGGTTGCTCCGGCTGTTGCAAAAGCTGCAATTGATTCCGGCGTAGCAAGAGTAAAAATAACCGACTGGAATGATTACAAAGAAAAACTTAAAGAAAGACTCGGTTTTTCGAAAGAAATCATTCGGTTGATGATTCATAAAGCGCAAATGACTCCGAAAAGAGTTGTTTATCCCGAAGGGGAAGAAGAAACAATTATTCGTGCTGCTCACGGCGTATTGCAAGGTAAAATTGCTCGTCCGATTCTATTGGGTAACAAAGAATTAATAGAAGAAAAAATAAAAAAGATAGGTTATAATGTAGGTGATTTTGACATTTGCGACCCGCAGAATAATGAAAATATTGAAAAGTTCGCAGAATACTATTACAACTTAAGGCAGCGAAAAGGTGTAACTTATAAAAAGGCGCTTAAGTTAGTCAAAACTCCGTACTACTGCGGTTCGTTAATGGTTCAGTTCGGTTTGGCTGATGCTTTGGTTGGCGGGTACAGAGTAAACTATCCGACTACAATTAAACCGGCGCTGGAAAGCATCGGAATGAGAAAAGGTACCGGAATCGTTGCAGGAATGAGTATTATTGTGCTTGACAGAAAAGTGCTATTTTTTGCCGATACAACAGTTAGTGTAAATCCTAATGCGGAACAGCTTGCTGATATTGCCATACTTGCGGCTGAAACGGTTGAACGTTTTGAAATTGAACCAAAAGTAGCGATGCTTTCATATAGTAACTTCGGAAGTGTTCGTGACGAAGAAACTATGAAAGTTCAAAAGGCGGTTGAATTGATTAAAGCAAAAAAACCGGAACTAATGGTTGACGGTGAAATGCAGGTTGACATTGCTTTAAACTTTGATTTGGCGGAAGAAGAATTTGACTTCTCAGGTGTTAAAGGTGATGCTGATATTCTTATTTTCCCGAACTTGGCATCCGGAAACATCGCTTATAAGTTAATGGAAAGAGCTGCCGGAGCTACTGTAATTGGTCCTATTCTGCTCGGAATGAAAAAATCTATTCATGTATTGCAGCGCGGTGCAACGGCTGACGACATTATTAATGTTACTGCTATTGCCGTAGTTGATGCCGAGTCCAAAAAATAATCTTATTTAGGATTGCCCTGCAAACGCGGGGCAATCTTCTTTTTTCAAATCTATTTTCTATTCCTATATTTAGTATTATCTTTTCTGCTTCAATAATAATATTTTCAAAGAGTGATAAAAAATTTTATATATCTGTTTATTAGCGCAATATTTTTTATTGTCGGAATGTTTCTTTACGGAAAAGTTTTAAATCTGAAGAATAGTGTGGATATTCAATCCATATTAAAAGAAAAAAATATTGTTTCTCAAGGAAAATGCGAATTAAAGGTTAATCTGAAAAAGTATTTTATGAAGCTTGAAATTGGCGGAACTACAGTTAAAACTTACCGTATTTTCCTTGGGCACGGTAAAGGAAAATTGTCTGATAATAAAAGAAGATACATTACTACGCCTGTTGGAAAATATAGAATAATAAAAATTGAAAACAACAGACTTAATTACAAACGACTGATTCTTAATTATCCGAATCTTGAAGATATTAAAAGAGCTTTTGAGAACAAGTTTATTTCAGAAGATGAGTTTAAGTATTATTGGAAACTGAGGCAGGCCGGGAAATACTTTAAGTTTGATGAAAAAATTTTCGGGCCTGTAATTAGTATAGAAGGATTTGGAAAGTTAAATTATATATTTAAATATTTACCTTTTGTTTTTAATTGGACAAACGGTTCCATTGCAACTAACAATGAAAATATTGATGAAATTCTTAAATATATTAAAGTAGGAACAGAAGTAAACATCATTGAATAGATTAACACAAATATTGCTTGTGGTGACTCTAACGGTTACCGTAAATATTGCCGGCGGTTTGGGAATACCGGAAGTAAACTCCGTGGTTATTGAAGGCAACAAATCGGTCCCGGATTACAAACTGGAAAATATTCTGCAAACACGAGAAAGTTCAGGTTGGGTCTCACAATTTTTGTACGGAATTAATCCTTCTCTTGGCTCACCCCCGGTTTTGTTTGACTCGCTCTCTGTTATAAAAGATGTAAACAATATTCAGAACTATTACAAATCAATCGGTTTTTTTAAATCTAAAGTAAATTACCGGATAACACACGATGGTAATTATGTTAACGTAAAGTTCATTATTGATGAAAATCAACGGAGCAGAATTAACAAACTTGTACTTAAAGGGTTTAATAATCTGCCGGAATATTTTCGAAACGATATTATTGAGGAATTACAATTTGATTCCACGGAATATTATTCTTCCGAAAAGATTTTGTCAAGCATCAAGAATATTAATAGTATTTTACACAATAATGGCTATATTTTATCCAACTTGGAGCATCCGCATGTTTTAATCGATACGGTTAAAAACAGTTTAACGTTAACGCTAACGCTGAATCTCGGAGATCGAGTAAAAATATCGGATATTGATATTGAAAATCAAAGCAGCGAAAATGATTACGTTACTGACGATCTTGTCCTGGAAATTGCCGATGTTCATTCCGGCGATTGGTTTGATGAAAGCCGAATCGGGAAAGGTGAGGTACGACTTTATCGGACTGATTTATTTAACTCGTCAACAATTAACATAGGCAAGATTGATACAACAGCTGAAAAAGTACCTTTGAATATTTCGGTTGACCTTAAACCGAGGAATGAAATTGCTCCGGAAATAATTGTAAACAACGAAGATAACGTTTTTAACTTCGGTCTTTCGATGGGATACTCGAGGCGCAACTTTTTTGGTGATGCGCGCAAGTTTAATTTACAGCTTTCCGCTACTGCTCAAGACCCGGTTTTCCTTTTTTCCAATTTAAACAAAATAGATAGTTTGTTTTACGGATATCTTGATTTGCGTTCCACTATTGCTCAGCCCTTGCTGTTCGGCAATTCGATATTTACAAAACTTCAAGTTTATTACACTATTCAAAATAGGCGCGGGGAGTATTTTTCAAACATCTACGGTACGCGCTTAAGTTTTGATTTTTCTCTTCCGAAGAAAGTTTATTTTTCAGGATTAACCGCTTATCTTCGAGCTGAGCGGTCGGTTTATCATTACCAGGAAAACTATGTATTGAGTTTATTTAATTCATTTATTACCAATACGCACCCTACAGCTTCACAGCAGGCAACTCTCGATTCATTAAAAAGAGTAAATCTGAATAATTTTGAAAGCGTCGGTTCAAATCTTTATCTTGCTATTGATGCCACCAAGAATGCAACAAATAATTTTGTGTTTCCGACCGAAGGGTATTCCCTTTATCTTCATTTGGAAGATGGTAATAATCTGCTAAAAGCGGTAAGTTCTATTTTTACCAACGATTTTAAGCGTCCGAGATATATTAAAGCGATTGCTAATGCAACATATTATCCTACCCTGTTTTCAACTTATCGAACAACATTGGGCATTCGATTAAAAGTTGGAGAAATTTATCTCCTAAGCGGAAATTATTCCGACATACCTTTGGACGAACGTTTATATGCGGGGGGGAGTAATTCGGTAAGGGGATGGCGTAATCGGGAACTTGTACCGGTAAATTCATCGGTTAGTCTTAGAACAACAAACCCGAATGACCTTGAAGCTATTTTGTTAAGAAATTTTTCGCCCGGCGGTTTTTCGTTGTTGGAAGGCTCCGTGGAGTATCGGGCAAAGCTGTTTGGGAATTTCGGAGGAGTAGTATTTGCAGATTGGGGAAACACTTGGATTGACTTTAAGTATTTCCGGTGGGATGAAATAGCGGTAGCCGGAGGAGTTGGATTACGTTACTACACCAGTTTTTTCCCAATCAGATTTGACTTTGGTTTTAAACTTTATGATCCCGGCTACAGAAAATCTTTTTTCAAGAAAAGAACGCTTCCCGAAACTTTTACCTTCCATATCGGGATTGGGGAAGCATTCTGAAATATTTTATATCCGAATGGTTTTAAGAAAAAGAATCTATTTTTTCCGGAAAAACCAATAATAATAAAGTGAACTTTTACTAATCGGTAATTCTTTTTAAAAAATGTTCTAATTCCAAAGCCCAAGAGTTTCGGTTAACCAATTTTTTAATTTCACTCAAATTTTCTTTAGTTTCCAGATAACCTTCATTCACAATTTTTTTTATATTTGAAAAATCAGCCCAAAAAATATCTTTAACGGCTGGGTTTAAGACTAAATCTGCGGCTTTTAATCTTTCGAGTGATAAATGATACGATGATATATCTCCTGTTCGGTACAAAATTTCGAAGACATTTTCAGGTTCTCTATCTGCTTTAATACAATGCGAAACATTCACGGCAAGAACACGGTCTGCGCCGATTTCCTTTACTCTGCCGACCGGAACAGATTCGGACGGAGCGCCGTCAACTAACAGTAACTTCCCTTTTTTTACGGGTGGGAAAATTCCCGGAATTGAAGAACTTGCACGTACCGCCTCCCGTAAACTTCCGCGAGTAAAATTAATCTCCTTGCCTGAAATTAGATCGGTTGCAATCGCAGAGAAGGGGATTTTTAGGCTTTCAATCTTAACGTCAGGAATTAATTTGAAAATCTTTGCCGTAATTGCTTCATCGAAATATGAAGGTTTGCGCAAAGTTTTAAGTATATTAAAACGAAACCGGAAAAAACTGACAAATGATTCCCAAAAATTGTCATCCCAAATTAATAACTCATCATTTTTCTTGGAATTATTAATATCTTCAATGCCAAGTTCTTCCAAATCAATATTAATAATAAACTCAGTCATAATATCCTCAACAATCTGAGCGTTGCCGTGATAAGCATATAGAGATCCGATTACCGCTCCCATACTGCAACCTGTTATTGCGGAAATCCCAATTTTTTCTTTTTCCAGTTTTTTTAGTACGCCTATATGAGCTAACCCGCGAGCGCCTCCTCCTCCGAGTGCAATTCCTAATCCCGACATATTGTTCCTAATATTAATTATTAAAAAAGTTATTGCAAAGATATTAAAATATTTATTGGTGGATATTTTTTAATATATATATTAATATTTTTATTTAGTTTGTAATACCGACATTTCTAATGAGTAAGTACGAAATGAAATAATAATTAAAAATAATTTTGATAAAAAAATAAATTATAATTATATTTGTAAGCTAAGTTAAATTATTGGAGGATTAGATGTTCGCAGTCGTTGATATCGCTGGACAACAATTTAAAGTAACGGAAAACGAGACACATTATGTGCCTAAATTAGATGTCGAAGCAGATGCTTCCGTAACATTTGATTCCGTATTACTTTTTAATGATGGAAAAGAAACAAAAATTGGCGCCCCTACAGTAGAAGGCGTAAAAGTTGAAGCAAAAGTGCTTGAACACTTAAAAGATGAAAAAGTGATTGTTTTCAAGAAGAAGAGAAGAAAATCTTATAAAGTTAAAAATGGTCACAGACAACAATTAACAAAAATTGAAATAACTAAGATCGGGTAATAGAAGAGGTAATTCATGGCTCATAAAAAAGGACAAGGTTCATCGAGAAACGGTCGCGATAGTAATCCGCAGTATCTTGGCGTTAAAAGATTTGGCGGCGAAAAAGTTACAGCCGGTTCAATTATTGTTCGTCAAAGAGGTACAAAATTTCACCCGGGCGTAAATGTTAAAAGAGGCGGTGATGATTCTCTTTTTGCGATCAAAGATGGATTTGTAAAATTTGAAGTAAAGAAAAACAACAGAAAATATGTTTCGGTTTACGAAGCGTAAGTTTTTGTGAAATTTTGCTAATAAAAAACCCTCTCGGTTGAGAGGGTTTTTTATTTTAAAGATTTATTACCGTAATATTTTAGAAACCTAAAGATTCCAAGTTAGCCACTGAATTTTTTACTGCATTAACAGAATTATCAAAGGCAGCCTGTTCTTCATCATTCAATGAAAGTTCAAATACGCCTTCAACACCGTTTTCACCTAAAATAGCGGGAACGCCTACAAAATAACCGGTAACGCCGAATTCGCCATTTAAGTAAACACTGCATGGGAGTACGCGTCTTTCATCAAGCAAAATCGATTTTGCCATTGAAACAGCTGCAGATGCAGGTGAGTAGAATGCAGAACCTGTTTTAAGCAAGCCGACAACTTCGCCGCCCGCTTTTTTTGTTCTCTCAACCATTGCGTCCATAACTTCTTGTGCCTTAGCTTTATCATTGTATTTTCTTTCCAATAATTCCATTATGGGAACGCCGTTAACGTTTGCATATCTTACCAAAGGAACCATCGTGTCGCCGTGTCCGCCAAGTACCATTGCATTAACATCTTGTACCGAAACGCCGAGTTCCCAAGCAATAAATGATGAAAAACGTGACGAATCGAGCACACCTGCTTGTCCGATTACTCTTTCGGTCGGGAAGCCTGAAACTTTTTGGAATAAAGTAACCATTGTGTCCAATGGGTTTGAAATAACTATAACGATTGCGTTTGGAGCATGTTCTTTAACGCCGTTCGCAACGCTGGTCATGATTTTTGCGTTTGTTGTCAGAAGGTCTTCACGACTCATTCCGGGTTTACGCGGTAAACCGGCAGTGATGATAACTACGTCAGCATTATCAATATCTTTGTATTCATTTGTGCCTTTCAGGTTCATATCGAATCTGTCTATACGTGAAGCTTCATGAATATCAAGAGTTTTGCCTTGAGGAAGTCCCTCAACGATATCAAACAATATTACATCAGCTAATTGTCTGGTTGCGATTAATTGTGCCATTACACCGCCAATTTGACCGCCGCCAATTAAAGCAATTTTTTTTCTGGCCATTTTTCGTCTCCTTTTTTTCTTAAATGACAGTACAAAAATATAAAAAAAGATTAAGTTGTCATATTAACTTTTGATAAAAGATTAACTTTTTTCGGTTTAAAGGTGAACTTCGAGGATTGTTTCTGTTCCGGAGGGTAAAAAGTTGAAGGAAAGGTTGTCAATCAGCCTTTCTATTATGAAAATTCCACGTCCGCTTTCTTTCAGAATATTTTCATCAACAGTAGGATCAGGGATATTATTGGGGTCAAATCCTTTTCCTTTATCAGTGATTATTACGAATATTTTGTTGTTATCGGCTTCGATTTTTACGTCCAAGGTCAAGTTATTATCGGAATTATTTCCATGAGTTATTCCGTTTGAAGCTGCTTCGGCAACTGCAAGTAGAATTTTATCCCTTTTTTCGGAACTTATCTCGAATCCGGAAATTGCCTTCGAAACAAAATCCTGAATTTTGGGAAGCGCTGTTATATCACTTTTAAAGCTACTGTGAGCTAAGTTTTTTCTCATTTTTTCCAATAAGTTTATTCTTCAAGATAATCTAAAAAAGTAAATGAGTCAAGTTACAGATTCCAGTAAAAGGAGAGATTAAAATTTGTTTGTTTTTTAGATTTCGCATTATCAAGATTTACAAATTCGTACCATCCGTAAAAACTTAACTGAATATATTTTGAGAAAGGAGTAACTATTTTTAAACTTGGGCCCAAACTGGAATAATCGGAAACGGGAGTAAGTTGCAGAAGACTGTAATTATAATTTTTCAATTCGTAATATCTTAAACCAACTCCAATGTTAAAAAGTTTTATTGTCATAAAAAGGGAAGGCTCGGCATAAATTTCGGAACGGTATTGAAAAGGCTTTTCCGAGAAACTTTTCCAACTAAATTCCCCTTGCTCGGAAATTTTAGTATATGCAAAAGTAGTAAAAGTAAAGAGAGGACTAATCCGGATTGAAGAAGAATCTTTAGCAATAAATTGTCTGAAAGCAAAGCTTTGATAGTTTTGAGTAATATCTTCAAAATCGTAAACTGTGTAATTTGCGGAAACTTCGGCACTGTTAGTTGAAGTTACGTATTTACCGCGGTAAACGCCTTCACCGTTAAATTTAAGAATTCTCTTAATATTATTGTTCGAACTTCGTTCCGCAAAAATATAGACCAAGTGGTTTTGGCTTCCCTCCAGATTGAAATGCATCGTAAAAAAAGGGTTGAATTTGCGGGTAAATCTAATTCGCAGCATAGTTAAAAGTTCATCTCTGTCATCAAAATTTTCTTCACTCGGCGTATCGTATTTCAGCTTTCTTTGATATAGGGAAAACACAAGAATATTTTTACTGCTTAAGTTATATTTAAATGTGCCGGTTACAAACTCCAGTTTCGAAACATTATCCTTTTTGCTCTCCTGGTCTTGTCTCAGCGAGTAAAAAATATCGTTGGCTCCTTCAATGTTTTTAACGGTAAATGTTTCCTCGCGGCTGTTGAATCCACCATTTACGGTAAGCTGCAAATTTTCTTCACGGTGCGAAAAAGAACCGGCAATGTTAATCGATAGTCTGTTAACCGTCGGGTCGAACGATGATGTTGTCGCAAGGGAAGGAAGGATGTAACGTTTTGCACGGTCAACAATTTTTTTCCGGATATTTCCCGAAATATCAAAAAAAGATTTTTTTGATAAAAAGACACGGAACTTGTCTTCAATGGAGTAGTTGGTTTCCGTTCTTGATTCTATATTATTGGTTACGTTAAAAGTCGAAGATAGAGTCGAATCAATAGAAGTGTAAAAATCTTTACGCGATTCATCATACCCGGCAGAGAGATAATTCCGAAATACTTTGTTCCCTAAGGTTTGTAAAATAAAACTGACATTTCTCAAACTGTTTTTTCTCGGTGAAATATCCTCGTTCGAATAATGAAAACGTCCGTTAATGTTTAAGTCTTCCATTCCAAGTTGGTAAATGTTTCCTTCGACTCCGTAGATTGGACCTGTATCATTAAGCCCGGCTTGAATGTTGTTTGAAATTCCGCCAAAGGAGATTACGTTAAAAATATTTTTCAATTTAAACTTTGTATATAGCATTCCCTGGTTAACTTCCGCGCTTGAGATTGCCAGTCTTTGGTCGTCGTTGTAGTAACTACGCTTCAAATAAAATCCTGGTGCAAGCCAATCGAAAAGGGAATAATCCGCGTAAGTATTAATCAAATGCGATGAACGAAAACTTTTTTGAGTAGCAAAAAAATATGCAGAGGAATAACCTCCGTCAACTGCAAAATTAACTTTTCCTACTTGCTTTTTATAAAAAATATTGCCGCGAAAATTAAGTGTGTTAAGATGTTTATTCGAGGATATTTGTAATCGATTAACTTTATTAAGTGGAAAGAAAAATGATGTGGAGTCAGCAGAAAGCTGTGCAAAAACAGACTCTGCCGACCCTATGCAAAAAATAAGTGAAGTAAAAAAAATAATATTTAACGATAATTTTTTCAAAAAGTAAACGAATGTCCTCTTTTGGGAATTTCAATATTACTAAATCCGATTTTTTCCAAACTGGTTTTAAAATCTTGCTGTACTTCGTAATCTCCGTGTACCAAGAAAAACTTTTTGATTTTGTCTCGATTAAATTTATCGAAATAGGCTAACATTTCGTCCTTATCCGCGTGGGCGCTGAATGAGTGAAAGACTTCAACTTCAGCATTCAGTTTGTACTCTTCACCAAAAATCTTTACGATTTCATCTTTCTCTGTAATTCTTCGTCCGAGAGTGTGTTCGGCAGAATATCCGACAATTAAAATAATGTTGTCGGGGTTTTCAATGTTGTTTGCGAGGTGATGAAGTACGCGCCCTCCTTCACACATTCCGGATGCCGAAATAATAATCATCGGTCCCTGCATGTTGTTTATATCTTTTGAGGCTTGCACGTCTCTGATATAAGTAAGCTTATTAAAACCGAACGGATCTTCACGTTCTATAATCAACTTTCTTGTTTCGTAATCAAAACACTCAGGATGTTGTTTGTAAATATCGGTTGCATTTACCGCAAGCGGGCTGTCAACAAAAACGGGAATTTCGCGAACCAACTTTTGATTAAATATTTTCCGAAGATTATAGACCAATTCCTGCGTGCGGCCAACGCTGAACGAAGGGATTATTATTTTTGATTTTCTGGAAATTGCACGGTTAATTATTTCAACAAATTTTTGAGTTACATTCTCGTCCTTGTCGTGCAGGCGATTGCCGTACGTACTTTCGCTAATTAAAATATCAACATCCGGAAGTTGTTCCGGGTCTCTTAATATCGGGCGATTTTTTCTTCCAATATCACCTGTAAATCCAATTTTAAATTTATGGTCATGTTCTTCTATTTCAAGCAATGTCATAGCCGAGCCGAGAATATGCCCCGCATCAAAATATGTGAATGCAATATTTTTATCTATTTTAAAACGGTTGTGGTAGTTTAGTCCTACAAAGTGGTTGAGCGATTCGAGCGCTTCGTTAATTGAATAAAGAGGTTCAAACGGTTTTTTCCCTTGTTCGATTCTACGTTTATTCACAAAATAAACGTCATGTTCCTGAATTCGAGCACTGTCCTCAAGTAAAATTCTTGCTAAATCGCGCGTGGCAAAAGTACTGAAAATATTTCCGTCAAAACCTTTCTTAACCAGTGTGGGGATATTGCCGACGTGGTCGATATGTGCGTGCGAGAGAATCACGTGGTCAATATCTTTCGCATGGAAAATGGAATATTGGCGGTTCAGTTCAAATGCTTCCTTTCTTTTCCCTTGATACATACCGTGATCTAAGAGTATTTTAGTGTTATTTGTCTCAATAAGATGGGATGAGCCTGTTACGGTTCGAGCTGCGCCAACAAAAGTTATTTTCATTATATCTCCGGATATATAGTAAAATATGCAAAACGAAAAAGTAAAATATAAAATTTAACCATTAAATCGAAATGTGAAGATATGTAATACTTACAAGCATATTGCAAGTTTATTATTGTTGAAAATAAAATATAAAAATATTTCCAAAGAGTAAGTTGGAATTATAGATGTTGAATAATGAATAATAAGTAAGTTTGCTTAATAAGATTATTTTGTGAAGCATTAATGGAAATACCGGAATGTTTTTTAATCAATTTTACTCTAATTTCATTATAGCCAGGCAATACTTTCAATTGATGTCTCCTT
>CAZMZM010000040.1:0-23600 GCA_964570865.1 uncultured Melioribacter sp. | reverse complement strand
TTCGCAGGACTAAGGCCTCTTGCTGTTTCTCCTGATTCACCAAATGAAACAAAAGAGATTTCACGTAATCATCAAATATCTGTCGCCAAATCCGGCTTGATAACTATTACAGGTGGTAAATGGACTACCTACCGTAAGATGGGAGAAGACGCCATTGACAAAGCAATTTTAGTCGGCGGATTAGAAGATAAAAAGAGCGTAACCGCAAACATGCCTATTCACGGGTATGTTAAAAATTTTGATGCCGGAGAGCCTCTTCATTATTACGGTTCGGATAAAGAGCATATTAAAAATCACATATTAGCCGATAATCCAAAGCTGGGACAAAAACTGCATCCCAATCTTCCCTATATTGAAGCTGAAGTTGTTTGGGGCGCTCGCCACGAAATGGCTGTCTCCGTAGAAGATATTTTAGCGCGCAGAACCAGGTCCTTATTCCTTGACGCAAAAGCGAGCATTGAAGCAGCTCCAAAAGTTGCACACATCATGAAAAAGGAATTGCATAAATCAAGAAAATGGGAAAAAGAAGAGATAAAGCGTTTTACTGAATTAGCACAAAATTACAGTTTAAATACAATTGAGAAACGAGATTCTAAATATTGACGAATTAAACGAAAAAGTTAAACATCTTCCGCTTGTGGTGGCTCATCGCGGAGCGTCTTATGCAGCTCCGGAAAATACTCTCCCCTCTTTTCTGCTTGCGTTTGAGGAGGATGCTGACTTTATTGAAGGCGACTTTTGGCTTACAAAAGATAATCAGATTGTTTGTCTGCATGACAAACACACAATACGCACGGCACCTAAACAGAAGAACTTAAATGTTGAAAAATCCACAATGAACGAGATTTTGAAATTGGATTTTGGGAAGTGGAAGGATAACAAATATTTATCTACCGAAATTATTACGTTGGAAAAATTGCTGAATATCATTCCACGCGGAAAGGGGATTTTTATCGAGATAAAAGATGCAAGGCAAATCTTCATGTTCGAGTTGCAGAACGTTCTAAAACGCACCCGATTCCCACATTCGTTAATTAGAATTATCGCATTCGATTCCAACGTAATCAAAAAAAGCAAACAACTTTTTCCTGACATAAAAGCGTATTGGTTATTTGATTGGCTTTTAACGGATAAATGTAAAAATATGCAATCAGTTGTAAACAAATTAATCTCAACCTTAAAAATGATAAATGCTGACGGAATCGACATGAATTACTCACCGAGAATAACCGGAGAAATAATTTACAAAGTTAAACACGAAGGCTACGAGATAATATTTTATGACGTTAATACTCCGAAAGAAGCTCAAACACTTGCCGAATTAGGAGTTGATGCAATTACTACAAATTTTCCCGGGAAAATAAAAGCAAGCATTAAATAGAACTAATAATCTAATATGATTTGTTTTCCCTAACCCAACTTAATTTACACGTCATCCTATGTTCGGTAAAAGATAAATCGGAAATTTAAGTGCAGTTAATTTGTTTTGTCCCATACTTCAATTCGACTTCCTCAACACAACGTTCGATTAACTTTCAAAGCAAAAAAATCTCTAAAATATTTAGTGAACTAAGCTACTTTTTTAATAACTTGCAAGTTAAACTTTTTTGAAAAACATAAGTATGAATGAAAATAAAATAATAATAAAAGGCGCGCGTGAACATAATTTGCAGAATATCGATGTCGAAATTCCACGTAATTCGTTTACGGTAATTACCGGTCTCTCCGGCTCGGGAAAATCTTCCCTTGCGTTTGATACAATTTACGCCGAAGGTCAGCGCCGTTACATAGAATCACTTTCGGCATACGCCCGACAGTTTTTGGGAATGCTTGAAAAACCGGATGTCGATTTAATCGAAGGTCTGAGTCCCGCAATTTCAATCGAGCAAAAAACAACTTCCGGCAATCCCCGATCAACAGTAGGAACGGTAACCGAAATATACGATTACCTCCGACTCCTTTTTGCACGAGTCGGCTCGCCTCATTGCTACGAATGCGGTCGCTCCGTCGAAAAACAATCGCCCGAAAAAATGCTTGATATTATCTCAAAAGAATTTGCCGATAATCGAATAATGATTCTTGCCCCTGTCGTAAAAGGACGAAAAGGACACTACCGCGAGCTGTTCCAAGAAATTTTTCGAGACGGATTCCTTAGAGTAAGAGTTGACGGCGAGGTTATGGAAATTACCGATGGGATGAAACTCGAGCGTTACAAAGTTCATAATATCGAGATTGTAATTGACCGCGTAAAAGTTACACCTAAATCGTTACTCAGAATTTCATCGTCGCTCGAAGTGGCTCTTAATTACGGAAACGGTAACGTTATTATTTCCGACGGCATTAATGATAAACTGCTGAGCCGCCATTTATCGTGTAATTATTGCGGTATAAGTTTTCCCGAACTGGCGCCGAATTCCTTTTCGTTCAACTCCCCTTACGGTGCTTGTACTGCATGCGACGGACTTGGCGAAACTATGGAAATTGAGCCGAACTTAATCATCCCGGATTGGTCATTATCAATCAACGAAGGAGCAATAGAAGCGCTCGGTAAGCCTCGCGAGACATGGGTCTTTAATCAGCTTAGAGCGCTTGCAGAAAAATACGGATTTGATTTTGACACACCGCTCGACAAACTAACCAAAGGACAAATTGATGTTCTACTAAACGGTACGGATGAAAAACTTCAAATTAAATACCGTTTTAGTTCCGGCGACGAATTGGAATATGAAAATGATTTTAACGGACTTTTAGATTACGTAAAACGATATTACGAAAAAACAACTTCTCCCAAAACAAGAGAATGGGCAGAACAATTTATGACGCGTAAAGTGTGCAAAGTTTGCAACGGAGGACGTTTAAGGAAGGAATCTTTATCCGTAACTATTGCAGAAAAAACAATTGCGGATATTACTCGTCTCCCTATCGACAAAACGCAACGATTTTTTAATGATTTAACTTTCGAAGGGCGTAAAAGAATAATTGCAGAACCGATACTAAGAGAGATCAAGAAAAGAATTGGTTTTTTAGTTAATGTAGGTTTGCAATATCTAACTCTTGATCGCTCTTCACGAACTTTATCGGGCGGAGAATCACAGCGTATCAGACTTGCTTCGCAAATCGGTTCACAACTCTCCGGTGCACTTTATGTTTTGGACGAGCCGAGTATCGGTCTGCATCAAAGCGATAACTCACGTTTGATAAATTCTCTTAAACATCTGCGTGATATGGGAAACACAATAATTGTAGTTGAGCACGACCGTGAAACTATTGAGGAAGCGGATTATGTAATTGATCTTGGACCGCGTGCCGGCGAGCATGGCGGAAAAGTTTGTGCTGCAGCTTCGATTAATGATTTGCTGAAATTAAAAAAATATGAGAAATCTTTAACGGTAAAGTACCTCAAAAATCAAAAGTCAATCGAATATCTATCTCGGCGAAGAGAAGGCACGGGAAAATCAATTTTGCTGAAAGGTGCTACCGGCAATAACTTGAAGAATGTGGAGCTAATATTACCTCTCGGTAAACTCGTTGTCGTATCAGGCGTAAGCGGTTCGGGAAAATCGAGTTTGATTAACGAAACTCTGGTTAGAATATTACGCAAAAAGTTTTTCCGCGCTAAAGTTGTTCCGCTTCCTTACAAAGAGATAAGCGGATTAGATAATATCGACAAGGTAATTGAAATTGACCAATCCCCTATCGGACGCACCCCACGCTCAAATCCGGCAACATATACCGGAGTGTTTACATTTATCAGAGAGTTTTTTACCGAGCTTCCCGATTCGAAAATCCGTGGATACAAACCGGGCAGATTTAGTTTTAATGTTAAAGGGGGACGTTGCGAAGATTGCCAAGGAGACGGACTAAAAAAAATTGAGATGAACTTTTTGCCCAACGTTTATGTAACTTGCGAAACGTGTAAAGGGAAAAGATATAATCAGGAAACACTTCAAATTTTGTATCGAGGCAAATCAATTTCAGATGTTTTGGAAATGCGTGTATCCGAAGCGTTGCAATTTTTTAGCGAACATCCGAGAATTAAGCGTAAACTGAAAGCGCTGAATGATGTAGGGCTTGGGTATATAAAACTTGGACAACAAGCAGTTACCCTTTCCGGAGGGGAGGCGCAACGAGTTAAACTCGCAACAGAACTTAGTAAAGTAAGTACGGGGAAAACGCTCTACGTCTTGGATGAACCTACAACCGGACTCCATTTTGAGGATGTGCGGATTCTGCTTGAAGTGCTGAACAGACTCGTAGAAAAAGGAAATACGGTTTTGATAATTGAGCATAACCTTGATGTTATTCAGGCTGCCGACCACATTATTGATTTAGGACCGGGCGGAGGAGAGTTTGGAGGCAAAATTATTGCAACCGGAACACCTGAAGAAATTGCTATTAACCCAAACAGTATAACAGGGAACTATTTATAATACTAAAAAGTTAGGCTTTTCACAAAAATCGAAGAATTTATAAGCGTATAACTTACTCTCATTCAATCATTATTTTTAATGTACAAACTTGCCGATTCTGTTCCATCGGACTGTTTCGAGAAGTTTGAACAAGTTTGAGAACGGCACGCTTGGGTCCCATGACCAATAAACCATAAACGCTTCACCTTCAATATTTTCACGCGGAACAAATCCCCAGAATCGACTGTCGGCACTATCATCTCGATTATCGCCCATCATAAAAAAGTAATTTTGTTTTATTTTATAACTATCCGCTTCTTTCCCGTCAATAAAAATTTTATCTCCTTCTACGGTTACAACATATCGTCCGTAATCCCTATTTATTAATGTTCTGTAAGTTTCAATGTTATCCTTTGTAAGATGAACAACATCTCCCTTTTTAGGTATTACCAGCGGACCGTAATTATCCTCGTTCCATCCGGAATTTTTGGGAAAAATGTAAGGTGCGGGCACCCCTTTCGGAACCGGGTAAGCTTTAAGATATTGAATATGAGGAGGTATCCATGCCTGCTTGCCGTTTATGTAAACAACTTGGTTTTCAATTTTTATTGTGTCGCCGGGCAAACCTATTAATCTTTTGACATAATTCATTATATCCTTTGAATAAAGGGCATCTCGGTCTCCCGGGTATTCAAAGACAACGATATCATACCTTTCCGGCTCATGTAGAGCGGGAAGTGTAAAGTATGGAAGTTTTATATTCGTATATGGAATATTTCGAGGAGAAGATGAACCGAAAACAAATTTATTTACAAATAAAAAATCCCCGACTCTAATTGTTTTTTCCATAGAGCCTGTAGGGACGCGGGAAGTTTCAATCAAAAATGCCTTAATTAAAAAAGCGGCAAGTAAAATTATCAGTAAATTTTTAGTACCAATTAATATCTTCTTAAAATCCATTATATTCCTGTTTTGTTAAAATACTTAGACAAATAAAGCCGAATTTTGTTCTCAATTTTATTCATCGACCTGAAGCACTGCCAGAAAAGCTTCCTGGGGAATTTCAATATTCCCGACCTGCTTCATTCTTTTCTTTCCTTCCTTCTGTTTTTCAAGCAATTTTCGTTTACGCGAAATATCGCCGCCATAGCATTTTGCCAATACATTTTTCCTTAGAGCTTTAATATTGGTACGCGCAATCACTTTGTTTCCAATTGACGCTTGAACCGCTATTTCAAAAAGTTGTCTTGGAATTAACTCCTTTAATTTGGAAGTAACCTTTCTTCCCCATTCGTACGCCTTGCTGCGGTGCACAATTATTGAAAGAGAATCGACCGGCTCGCCGTTTAACATAATGTCGAGCTTAACCAAATCGGATTCGCGGTAACCCATAAACTCATAATCGAGAGAAGCATAGCCGCGTGAAATTGATTTAAGTTTATCATAAAAATCAAAAATAACTTCTGCAAGCGGAAACTCATACTGTAAATCAGCTCTCGTTTCATCCAAATAAGTTGTGTTTTTGTAAGTTCCCCGTTTGTCCATTGCCAGCTTCATCAGATTTCCCACATACTCACTCGGAGTAATTATCTGGGCTTTGATATACGGCTCTTCAACTTTTTCAATGTCGCCCAAAGGAGGCATTTCAGCAGGGTTATCTACCGTAAGTTTATCACCTGATTTGGTATAAACATAATATTCTACGTTCGGAAGAGTTGTAACAATACTCTGATCATATTCCCGCTCTAAACGCTCCTGCACAATCTCCATGTGGAGCATCCCTAAGAATCCGCAGCGAAATCCAAAGCCCAATGCCGCCGATGTTTCGGGCGTATAAACAAGTGCCGAATCATTAAGTCGAAATTTCTCCAAAGCGTCTCTCAGATTTTCATAATCTTCCGTATCCGTAGGATAAAGCCCCGAATAAACCATCGGCTGAATTTCTTTGTAACCGGGCAATGGTTTTTCGGCAGGATTTTTAACATGCGTAACCGTGTCGCCAACTTTAGTATCATGAACATCCTTTACACCGGCAATCAAATAACCTACATTGCCTGCTTCAAGCACACCGGTGTTAATCCGTTCCAATCCTAATATCCCGACTTCTTCGGCAAGGTATGTTTTATCATGAACAAAAAATTTAATCTGGTCCTTTTCCTTCAATCGCCCGTTAAAAACACGGATAAATGCAATGGCACCTCGATATGAATCGAATACGGAGTCAAAAATCAAAGCCTGAAGCGGGGCGTCAGAGTCGCCCGTAGGATGAGGTACGCGAGTAACAATCGCTTCGAGAATATCCTCAATTCCTGTGCGAGTTTTTGCACTGGCTAAAATTATTTCATCTTCATCGCAACCGATAAGTTCAATTATTTGATTTGTTACAACGTCAACTTGCGCACTCGGTAAATCAATTTTGTTGATAACCGGAATAATTTCAAGTCCCGCATCAACTGCAAGGTAAAGATTGCTGATAGTCTGAGCTTCAACACCCTGAGCTGCATCTACAACAAGCAATGCGCCTTCGCAAGCCGCTAACGAGCGTGAGACTTCATAGGTAAAATCTACATGGCCGGGAGTGTCAATTAAGTTTAGGATGTAATTGTTTTTATCCGCAGCTTTATATTTCATCTGTATTGCGTGCGATTTTATTGTAATACCGCGTTCACGCTCCAAATCCAAATCATCTAAAAGTTGCGCCTTCGCATCCCTTTTACTGATTGTCCCCGTAAAGTCGAGTAATCCATCGGCAATTGTAGATTTACCGTGGTCTATGTGAGCAATTATGCAAAAATTTCTTATATTTTCCATACAAACATTTTTATTTAGCTTAGTAATATACAGATAGGATTACCTAATTTCAATTGAGCCGATTATGAAACTTTTTAGAATTTTTAAATTAATTTTCATCACATTCTTATTTTTAAGTTTTACTCTTATCGGGCAAATAATATTGCCGGATAGTTCTTCTTCCAAAACCGTAACTATCGGGTGGATTTCCAATCCGGAAATACGCCAAGTTACAGACGAATTTAAAGATCAAGTGTTGGGATTAATTGATAATCATGCCGAAGCCATTATCATTACCGGAAAAATCTCTTTTGATTCAAAACCGGAAAATTTCAAAAGTCTTTACAAGTTTATACGCGAGCTGCCGGTTCCCGTAAAAATTCTTCCTTCATACGATGACCTCTACTCTACGCCATACTCCGAATTAAATTTTAATGAGTATTTTGATGATCGGAACTTCATTTACCTAAAGGATAATATTGCTCTGATCGGGATGAACATGCTGGAACCATTTTCGAAAAACGACGGGCATTTTAAACCTGACGAACAAATTTGGCTTAAAGACGAATTGGAAAATTTGAAAGATTCCGCCTCTGTTTTTCTCTTCTCAAATTACACTCCGGGTAAAATTAATAATTGGAGAAAAGTTGAAAATTTATTTTCCGATAAATTTATTCCGACAATTTTTCTCAATAATTTTCCGGATGAAATCTCAAATAAATTTTACTTTATTTATCCAATGCATAGTCCGGAATTTTACTTAACTACTCTTTCCGAGTCACGTATAATCGTGCAAGATGAAAATATGGATTCTGTCTTTGTCCGTAATTTTTCATCTGAAATTATTCAGCAAGTTGCATTTAACAAAAACGAAGGAATAGTATCGGAACAACCTTTCGTCAAACGAATTTGGATGAATGATTTACAAGCCGAGACAACAATCGAGCCGACTATTTATAATCGTCGTATTTACCTCGTACAGAATGACGGTTTACTCTCATGCTTTGACAGAGACGGCTCACTGTTTTGGGACTACGATTTGCTGGCTGATGTTCGCGTCAGTCCGGCTATAATCGACGGGTATTTGGTTGTTTCAACACTTCAGGGCGATTTAACTTCAATTAACGCTTCAAACGGCGATCAGTTTCAAACGATTGGTTTTGAGACTCCCGTAACAACCGGTTTATTGGTTTTTGAATTTCCTGAAAAAGTAAATACAATGGTGCCGAAAACTTCAGGTTCAAAGGGAGTTGTTGTGTTCGGGGATGCAACCGGAAAAATTGCATGTTACGATATTGAAACTTTTGAAAAAGTCTGGGAAAATCAGTTGTCTAAAACTCCGCTGATAGGCTTACCCGTTCATGCGAAAAACCAAATATTTTTTCTTACTGAAAAAAGTATTTATTCCGTGAGTGTAACAAAGGGAACACTTTTGTGGTCTTGGAGTTTAGACGATCCAAATGAATATTTTTCCCCTAAAATTACTACGGATAATTCAAAAATCTTTTTAACCACTAACTCCGGTAAAATAATCTCAATAGATAAAACACTCGGGAAGAAAGACTGGATTTCCGAGAAATATAAAGCCGCTTCTCTGCAGATTTCCCAAAATGGTAAATATCTTTTAATTAAAGAAAAAGATGTAAAATTTGATATTGCTAAAATTGAGTCGGCTAAATTTGTTAAATCATTTCCAATTGACTTAACGGGAAATGTAGTCTGTAATAATATCGAAAATAGTAATCACCGGATTTTTGTAGCAGGAGAATACTCACTCTACAGAATTAATCAAAACCAAAAGTATTCTACAATTATCAGTTCAAAATTCTCCAGGATAGTTTCTTTTAAAACGTTTGGTAAAAACAAATTGCTGATACTTAACAGTGACGGAAAGCTGGCGTTATTTTCGATTAATGAATAATAATCGTAATAGGAAAAATTTGATTAAAGCTATTGCAGATTGTTTGGTTGCTACACTCATTGCAAGAACTAATCATTTTTTAATCTGTATAATTGCTTAGTTGCTGGTCTCATTTCTAATAAGAAATTAATTACCTGATATTATTCCGCCGGCAAGGAGATAACCGTTTTCATCATAGAATACCGCAGATTGACCGGGTGTTACCGCTAACTTCGGATTAATAAACTTAACAACCAGTTTATCTTTACTGTTCTCAATTACCTCGGCATTTGTACCGGAGTCGTTATATCTAATCTTTCCTATTATTATTTCACCTTCATGAAAACTTCCACGGGAAACATAATTCAGTTTTTCAACCACAACTTCATTGGAGTAAAGTTCTTCTTTATCTCCGATTTCAATTGTATTTTCCGAAGCGTTAATTTTTTTAACATAAACCGGATGCCCAAATGTAACGCCTATTCCCTTTCTCTGTCCAATCGTGTAAAATGGAATGCCTTTATGCTTTCCTACTACTTTACCATGGTAAATTATGTCGCCATGCTCAACTTCTTTTACTTTTTCCGGAACGCGTTCACGGATAAATCGTTCGTAATCGTTATCGGTTACAAAACAAATTTCCTGGCTGTCAGGTTTATCGGCAACCGTCAATTCAAATTTTTCGGCAAACTCCCTAACTTCCTCTTTAGTGTACTTTCCAAGCGGAAGTATCGTTCGTTCAAGGCTTTGCTGAGTTAAGCCCCACAAAGCGTAAGTTTGGTCCTTATGTGAATCTTCCGCATTTGCCAGATAATATCGCCCCGATTTTTCATCAAATCCGGAAACTGCGTAATGGCCTGTTGCAATAAACTCGGCATCCATTTCATCGGCAATTGTTAAAAGTTCTTCCCACTTAATTTTACGATTACAAAGTGTACAAGGGTTCGGAGTTTTTCCTTTTAGATATTCTTTAATAAAATACTGAATCACAGTATCTTCAAACCGTTTTGAAAAATCAACGACTCTATGTGGAAAACCGTATTTATCGGCAACAGATTTAGCGTCAAAAATTGCATCCAACGAACAACATGCGTTTGCGTGTTTCGGTGCTCCGGCGGAATCCTCCATGTATCCCCAAGTCTTCATTGTTACACCGATTACTTCATAACCTTCATGCTGCAACAACACTGCGGCAACAGATGAATCCACTCCCCCGCTCATCGCAACTATGACTCTATTTTTATTCATATTCTATTCTTTCTAAGTAATTTGTTTAATATTAAATCTCTCCTTCGAGAAAAAACCGGAACTACGGTTCTCACAATCCGTCAGGAGCCGGAACTTTGTTTCTCAATCATCAATTGACTGAAGTATAGCAACTGCAGTAGCATAATTGTCCGTATGACTAATGCTAATCAATACCTCTTTATCGGTCGAAATAAATTCCCTAAATTTACCGAACAACCTTACATGCGGGCTACCTGCAGCATCATTATATATTTCCATATCTTTCCAAACAAAACCTTTATCACAACACGATGCCAGAGCTTTCACAATTGCTTCCTTTGCGGCAAAACGCCCTGCAAGATGTTGGAATTTATTCTTCT
Source organism: uncultured Melioribacter sp. (assembly GCA_964570865.1). Lineage (GTDB taxonomy): Bacteria > Bacteroidota > Ignavibacteria > Ignavibacteriales > Melioribacteraceae > WGAL01. The sequence continues at coordinate 12,894 of CAZMZM010000040.1, read as the reverse complement.
TTTTCATGGAGTATTTCAGTTCGACCTCAGTGAAAATTTTATTTAGAAATTTCTCGTCGTATTGCTCAACGCTTTTTCTAATTCTATTAACCTCAACAATGTCAGTACCAATTCCAATAATCATTTTCATTACTCACATTTATCTTAGCGTCTCAGCTACTTAGCTGTTCTCCCTTCCGTATTAACTAATAACCGATTGCCAAGCCGTACCCGCGCGGGTCGGTAGCACCGCTAAAAATTTTATTTTTATTATCAAAAATAATTCCTTCCGCTCTGCCTAAACTTCTGACTTTTCCTATTGTTTCTCCTTTAGCTTTTAGAGCTTTAATCTGATCTTTAACCAAACAGAATTTTTCGTAATCAATTCTATCAGGCAGCCATTGATGATGAAAACGAGAAACTCCGACAGCTTCTGAAATATTCATATTAAAATCTACAACATTTAAGATAAGTTGCAGCACTGTTGTGATAATAGTTGAACCTCCGGGAGAACCTGCAGCCATAAAAAATTTGCCCTCCTTTAATAAAATAGTAGGCGACATTGAACTTAACATTCTTTTATTCGGCTGCACCGAGTTTGCTTCGCTCCCGATTAATCCGTACTGGTTAGGTACACCCGGCTTTGCGCTAAAATCGTCCATCTCGTTATTCATCAAAAAGCCGGCACCGCTTACAACAATTCTATTGCCAAATGCTGAATTAATTGTAGTTGTGCAGCTGACAGCGTTTCCGAACCTATCAGCGGTTACAAAGTGAGTTGTTTGCTCACTTTCGTGTAATTGAAATATTGCGGGCAAAATATTAACCGAAGGTTTCGCTTTCCCGTTTTGTTTAACAATCTCATCGGCAATCTTAGAAGCGTATTCTTGTGACAACAAATCGGTTTGCGGCACATTGTAAAAATCAGGATCGCCAAGGTGCTTGGATCTGTCGGCGTAAACTCTTTTAAGTGTTTCAACTATCGTAAAAATGTACTCGGAACTGTGCCAGCCTAACGTCTGTAAATCAAAATTTCTCAACACGTTCAACGCTTCAATAATTGCAATTCCTCCCGAGCTTGGCGGCGCCATTGAGACAATTTCATAACCTTTGTAATTGCCGCAAACCGGATTCCGTTCCACAGGAGTATAGTTTTGCAAATCATCTTTTGTTATTATCCAACCATTTCTATTGCTTTCTGCAATTATAGAATCCGCAACTGCACCGGAGTAGAATCCATTTACACCATTAAGTAAGATTTTTTTTAAGGTTTCAGCCAAATCGGTTTGAATCAGATAATCACCTTCAATAAATTTTTCTCCGTCATTGGTAAATATTCTTTTTGATGACGGATATTTACAGAATTCATCATGGAAGTAATTAATATCTTCAGCAAGTCTGTAACTGAGGGGAAATCCGTTTCTCGCTAATTCGATAGCAGGTTGTAAAACTTTATCGAGTGTTAATGTCCCGTATTTGTTCAAAACGTAAATTAGTCCGGCAACGGTTCCTGGTACGCCTGAACTCGTCCAACCGGTTCTACTCATATCTTTTATTACTTTTCCGGAGTCATTAAGATAAATATTCTGATTAACAAACGAGGGAGCTGTTTCACGAAAATCAATTGTTGTGTTTTTACCATTAGCCAAATGGATTACCATAAATCCGCCGCCGCCAAGATTTCCGGCTTCGGGATAAGTTACCGCAAGAGCAAAGCCCACTGCTACGGCTGCATCAACAGCATTTCCGCCTTCCTCAAGAACTTTCAAGCCTATCATCGAAGCCAAGTCGCTTGCAGACGAGATCATCCCGTATCTGCCTCTTGCAGGCTCGCATTGGGCGCCCCGAACGGTAGATACAAAGAAAAGAATGATTACAATACTAAAAAATATGCGTCTTAACATTTAGTCCTTCATTCTTCAATTGTTTATTTACGATTTTTGTAAGCTCGTTTAGCTGTTCGAGAGCAGCTTTTATTTGGTCAAATAATTTTGTGTCGTAAAGGAGCTTTCCGACATTGTTCTTTTCTGACTTAGTCTGAGTGATTAAAGCATCTATTTTTCCGATTAAAGAATCGGCGCTTCTAACACTGTGAGATGATGAACGGATTAGCTCGGTCAAATCCGAATTGTTTTTTATCCAGAATGTTTTAATTGAATCCGACATTTCGGCGCTGTTAGAAACAAGCAAATTAATATCTGCTCTGTTTTCTTCGAGAACATTTTTTACGCTCCTCAGCGTACTGTTAACGTTATCTAACGTTTTAGTAAGCTCCTCCGACAAATTATCTTTATTGATAAAATCATTCAACGAAACCGTTATTTGCTTTGTCTCACGAATAATATCAATCAAATCCTCTTCAACATTGGTAAACATTGCCATTGCCGTTGAAAAATCTCCTAAAAACTTCCCTGTTTGAACTTCATTAAAGTCTAATTTTTCAGCGGAAGCACCTGAGGAAATTTCAATCTTCTTACCTCCCATCAAATCAAGCATAACGATCGAAAACGTCGCATCTTTTTGCAATATAACGTCTCTGTTAAGATTAAGCGTAACAAGTACGCCATTTCCATCTACCTTAATATTTTCTACAAATCCCTTGTCCATACCATTTACGGAAACCGCATCCTTTTCGTGCAATCCGGAAACGGTTGGGAATTTTACCACAACGGTTTGATGTTCGGAATCAATTGAAAAATTTTTTGCCCACATAATAACAAAGACAAAAATTAATATCCCGATAAAGACGGTTAACCCGACTTTTACTTCTCTTCTTGCTTCATCTTTCATTTAAAAATTCTCTTTAACTGGTTGAAATCCGTAGAATCGATTATCTTTTTTTTACTCAAATTTCCAATCTGTTTCTTTAATTTTTCAAACTGATTCTTTGTAAGTTTAATTTGTTTATCCTTAAGCGCATCCATTTTTTTATGTAGAAATACTTTAACCGAATCGGAATAAGCACCTGAAATATTATTAAGTTCGGATTCAATTTTTTCGTTGTAAAACTCAGTTACTTTTCTGTGACCATAATCATAAATCTGAGGACCATATTTTTCACCAATGTAAAAAGCTATACCGATAGAAATAATTATTAATGAAAATCCGAAAAAACATCCCCTTTTCATTTATTTACCGGATTCTACTTTTTCAATTACCACTTGCTCTATTCTTTTATCCTTTACGGTTTTTACGGTAAACTTAAATCCTTTTTCGATAAAACTGTAACCTGCATCAGGGATAGTACCCGCATAATTAAAAATAAAACCGCCAAGTGTTTCGTAATCATCTTCCGTGGAAGAAAAATCCGCTTCGAGTTCTTCATTAAGGTCAATTATCGACATTTTACCGTAAGCCAAGTACTTCCCTTCCCCTAATTCCGTAAACTCTACTTCTTCTTTGTCGAATTCATCTCTGATTTCACCAACTATCTCCTCGAGAATATCCTCCATGGATACCAGCCCCGAAGTGCCGCCATATTCGTCAACTACAATTCCCAAATGCAAATTCTTTGCCTGAAACTCCTTCAAAAGTTCGCTGATTAATTTGTTCTCAGGCACAAAATATGGTTTTCTTGCAATCTTTTTAATATTTAACATTTCATCGGGATTGGAATTATTTATAAACCTGAGTAAATCTTTCGCATAAATTATTCCGAGAATATCATCTAAATCCTCATCATACAAAGGAAGCCTGCTCTTACCGGAATTAGTAATTATCTTCAGCAAGTCTTCAAAGTTAGAATTAAGGGGAACCGCTTCAATGTCCACTCTGGGAGTCATTATTTCTTTTACGGAAATGGAACGGAATGCAACAATACCGTGAATTAAGTCCTCTTCCTCTTCTTCTATAGTTCCCTGCTCGGCTCCTAAACTTGCAAGTTCGGCAATTTCCCCTTCTCTTATCATAGTTTTTGAACGGTCGAGCTTTACTTTAGAAATTAAGAATTTCAGAAAATCTGTAACAATTTTTGAAATCGGATAAATTAAAACAGCTGTCCAGTAAAGTGGAACAGCAACAATTCGCGCGAATTTAAGAGGATATTTGCTTGCCCATATCTTTGGAGTAATTTCTGAAATAAGGATTATAAAAATAGTAAGCAAAATTATCTGAAGCGTTAAAACAAGCTCAATACTCAGATTGTTAATTTTAGCAAAGTTTACTGCAAACGTTACGGCAACAATAGAAGCCGCAACGTTTACAAGCGTATTTCCCAATAATATTGTAACTAATAACCGGTGAGGAGATTCAATAAGCGAAGTAATGTAATTGAAAATTAACTTGCTCTTTGATTTTTCCTCTTCTAATTTTTTTGGATCGAGTGAAAATAGGGCGACTTCCGAACCTGAAAATAAAGCTGAAATAACAAGCAACAATATCAAAATTATTAGCTGATAAAAACTATCCGTATCCAAATATTATTTTCGTCCTATTTTGTAACACATACTAATTAAAAAGGTAAATCGTCCTTTACTCCCGGATCAATCGATTGTGGCGCATCACTTACCGATGAAGGAGAACCGCCGACTGAATATCCCGAACCGTCTCTTGAATCAAGAGGAATAATGGATTCCGAAATAATCTTAGTAATATACCGTTTATTTCCGGATTTGTCTTCAAAAGTGTCTTTCTGAATTCGTCCCTCAATATAAAACTTTTTCCCCTTTTTCAACTGCTCTTTGTAATAATCCGAGAGATTGTAACTGGTAATTTTGTGCCAAGTTGTTTCGTTCACCCACTCTTCATTTTTTTTGTAACTTCTCGTTGTTGCCAAGCTAAATTCGGTAACCGAAAAATTATCGTTTACAAATCTTGTTTCAGCATCATCCCCAAGATTACCGATTAGCATCACTTTGTTTAATGAGAAAGCCATTTCATCCTCCTTTATATTTATTGTTCAACTATGAAAGCGTCCTTGAATTGGGCATATTTCCAAAGACGGTTTCTAACTTTTTCAGCTTCCTTCTTATCCTTAAAAGGGGGAAGCTGCACCAAAAATAATTCTTTTTCGTCGCTAAAGGTTATTGTAAATGATTTTTCATTCAATAATTCTTCAGCTTTTTTTATAAATTCCTCTGCTCTTTCCTGAGTAGTAAATGCTCCAAGCTGGACGAAATACAACTTAGGAGTCTCTACCGTTGGAGCGGTGTCGCTCTCATTTTTTTCCTCGACCGAAGGTTTTACATCCGTTTTACTTAATGAATCAACTGCAACGACTTTAGCCGAATCCACTTTCACGTCGGATTTGTCTGTTTTTTCATTCTTATCCTGATGACCTATTTGGTCAAACACATAAACATCGTTTTTGTTTTCTTTATCATTAGTCGCTTGTTTCTGGGTAGCACAGCCACTAAGAACAAAACCAACTATCAATAATGAAATAAATAGTTTCATTAAAAACCTGCCGTAATTGTTTAACAAATTTAAGATTTTTCAGAAAATATAAAACTCGCTCTACTAAAATAGAATAGTAGAGCGAGAATTAAAAATAAAATATTCAGCTTTATAAATTAAAACTGAACTTTGTACATTATCGAAGGATCTACTTTCGGAAATCCGTTAGTAGTTTTTGCCGGATAAAAGCCCTGCATCAAAATTGAATTTGGAACGGTTGCAACATCAATAAGAGGAATCTGAGCATTGAAATCAGTATTAATTTTCTTAATAAACTGATTAGCAATCACAGCATATCCTCGGCTTGTAGGATGCACGCCGTCAAGTGCGAAAGTATTTCCCGTGATATATGCGGATGTAAAAGTTATTCCGTTTGATGTATAACCGGAAGTAGCCACACCGCTGAAGAAAGAGTTAATATCAACCAATGTAAAATTATGGGCTGCCGCTAGTGTAGCAATAGATTGATTATAAGAATCAATCACATTATTGATATTCGCCAATTCATCAGGGTCCAAAGTATAAGGATTTGGGTATGGATTCTGCGGATGAAGTCCGAACGGTTGGTGAACATCAACACCGACAGCAGTAGGATCAACCCCGATTTTTTGATAATACGCTGCGGATAAACCGGTTGTATCTCCAATCATTGCGGCAAATTCGGCACTGGCTAAAGTAAGAATTACATTACCTGCAAACAAATCATCAGGCGTTGCAAATTGTGTTGCCGGAACGGCACCAATATCCGTGCTTTTCTGGTAATAAATACCATACGCTAAGCCGGCATCAACAGCCGGTTTAATACCTAACCCGACTTTAGGCCCAATTGTAGTAAAATACGGAGTTGAAGTAACATAAGGAATATTAGCAACTACAACATTAGCGCCTGTTGAAGCCAATGAATCCATCGCCATACTGTAAACTCCGGCAAAAGTAGCTTCGGGTGTATAAGGAGCAGTACCGCCCGTTGCGGCATGACCAAGAATATCATTATTTCCCAACCAGAAAATAACAAAAGTAGGATGCTGCAACAATGCTTGATGAATTTGTGTACCTATTCCTCTTAATACCAAATTAAAATAAGGATTAAAAGAACCTGCCGCTGCCGTTACACAGTCAGTAGAATCGTGCGCAAATAGAGCATCCGGCAACCAGGCACCGGGGATACCTAAATTGTTATAAGGGGCAGGATAGTTAATGTTGACCGGAGTTCCTTTATTTGGATTGTAGTAAAAATTAGGAGTACCGTCGGCATTAAAACCGGCTATTTCCATTCTGCCGCCCGCGCCGGGATCGCTATACAAAGGTTGCTCAAATTTGGCGCCTACCTGATCGGCAATCATCTTACCATATGAATACTTCTGCGAAGATTCATATAATGTTCCGTTCTGATAACCGGCAGTTAAACTATTTCCAACTATTACAAACCTAGAAAAATCTGCGGAACCGGTATTGACAGCAGGAGCAGTCAAATCACTTCTGTCTTCGCAACCATAAAATATTACGGCAACTGACAATAAACTTAACATTAAAAACTTATTTAATCTTTTCATAATTATTCTTCTCCTCCTTAAAAGTTATATGATAAATTAATGCCAAACAAATGCGCATAAGAATTATATACGCCGTTAAAAGGAGAATTTCCGGAGGTATAAGTTTGCTGAGAATTTGTAATCGTTCTTTCGACAAATCTTATAAACATGTAAGATAAATCAATGCTTAATTTTTCTGACAATTTATAGCCTAAACCTGCATTAAATCCAATTCTGTCAGCATCTGGTAATGAAGGTTCTACTAATTCGTCTTTTACCGGATTTTTATCATACAACAATCCGCCGCGTAATGCGAAATCATCACTTAATTTGTATTCCAAACCGGCTCTTGCAATCCAACAATTCTGATAATCTCTATTAACATCAATATCATCAGTATTCGGATCTTTGAAATCAACAGCTAATTTGTCATAACTTGACCATCCCACATACTGAAAATCAGCAGAGAGAGTTAATTTTTCGTTCGGGAAAAATCCAACGCCAACAGTCAAATTCATAGGAGTTGTTAACGAAGCGGTAATGTCTCCGTTAGGCAATTGTGCTGCCAAAGCGGCTGGGCCATCTTCGGATTTAGCTGTACCGGCAAAATCAAACTTGTTTTCGCTGCGGTATGAAATGCCAAGTGAAAACTTTTTGGAAGGTTTGAAAAATGCGGCAACATTAAACCCTATCGAAGTTCCGTCACCTGTTAATGAAAGTTTAAAATCTCCGGCAATCGGATCAGGGAGAGGAACATATTTCATAATGGTTACATCTCCGTAAGCGTAGTTAATACCTGCAGCCAGCGATAAACAATCTGTAACTTGATAAGCAACATTTCCGGAAAAGTAAAATGTTCTTACTTCGGTTTCAACGGCAAGATATTTACCAATCCAGTTATCATCCCACTTTGAACCTAAACCGTACGGGTTATTTACGCCAAAGCCAACATAAAGTTTTTTACTGATTTGTCTGGTTAAGTAAAAATTTACCGGAGTAAAAGTTTGGTCTTGCATCTTATATTCTGTAACAGCGGGAGAAACTCCTCTAAAAGATGCTTTAGGTAAAATGACCGTGCTACCAAAGGAAACCCTTGTTCCACTCAAATGAGTTATTGCTGCGGGGTTATAAAAAACAGCCGAGGCATCATTGGCTACACCGGTAAAGGCGCCACCCATTGACATTGCTCTTGCTGCATTTTCGTTAATTTGGAACCCGCTTGCAAATAATGACCCTGCAAAGAGTAAGATAGCGGAAAGAATTGTTAGTGATTTTTTCACCATGTTTAGCTCCTATAATGTTAGAAAATTATTAACGAATATAATTAATTGTGAAGTAACTGCCAAATTATTCAATTACAAGTATTACAGCTCCCTTTTCAACCGATTCGCCTTCGCCGGCGCGTATTTCTTTTACAGTTCCGGAAGTTTCCGATTTTATTTCGTTCTCCATTTTCATCGCTTCCAGTATAAATAAAGAAGAACCTTCGCTTATTTCATCCCCAATATTGACTTCGAGCTTTAATAATAAGCCCGGCATGGGTGCTTTAACAAGTGTGATTCCGCTATTTTTTCTTCTTTCAGCGCTTAATTCTTTAGCTTTATTTTGTAACTCCGTTAATACTTCAACTTCGTAATTTTGCCCTTCGGCAACAACATAATAATTGTTAACATTTTTTTTTGAATAAACTACATTTAAAATTCGATTTCCGATTTCAATAACAATTTGGTTTTTTCTTTCAGATAAAATTTTGTACGGAAATTCTTTTCCGTCAATAATTGCGACTGGATTTTTTAATAAAACTTTTTTTGATTCTTTTCCATTTACATTAGTGATAAATTTATTCATTAGATTCTACCCATTTATTTTCAGCGCTTAATTGATTAGGAGTAATCTTTAGCATACTCTCTTTTTTACGAAGATAAGAAGCTATTAGCGAAACCACATCATCCAAATCGTCAAAATCTTCCATCCATTTATCAGGTATCAACGGCGAAAGTTCAACATCCAAAAAATTAATATCAAAAGTCCCGTCGATAAATTTCGGATGTTTCAAAATCCATTTGAAGAGTGGAATGTTTGTTTTAACGCCGGCAATTTTATATTCTTTCAATACATTTAACATCCTGCCAATCGTTTCTGTTCTATTCCTTCCCCAAGTAACTACTTTTGATAACATCGGATCGTAATAAACCGAAACTTCGGAGCCCGTTTCAATTCCGGTATCAACTCGCACACCCGGTCCTGAAGGCAAATGGTGAAGTTCCACCTTACCGATTGAGGGTGCGTAGTTGTTGGTAACATCTTCCGCATAAACACGGCATTCCAAAGCTGAGCCGTTAATAATCAGTTCATCTTGCTCAAACGATATTTCCTTCCCTTCGGCTATTCTAAACTGCTCTTTCACCAAGTCGAGTCCGGAAACTAATTCCGTGACGGGATGCTCAACCTGTAACCTTGTATTCATTTCAAGAAAGTAAAAGTTTTTATCTGTGTCCATCAAAAATTCAATTGTCCCGGCATTATAATAGTTACATGCCTTTGCCGCATTTATCGCAGCTTCCGTAATGCGCGAACGGACTTCAGGCGTTACGCTTGACGAAGGGGATTCTTCAACAACTTTTTGGTGGCGTCTCTGCACGGAACACTCGCGTTCAAAAACATGACGATAATTACCATGCTTATCTGCAATAATTTGTACTTCAATATGCTTGGGATTTTCAATAAACTTTTCAAGGTATATTGCTCCGTTGCTAAATGCTTTAATGGCTTCGCTTTTAGCACGATTATAATTTTCGATTAATTCATCGGGTGATGAAATTTTTCTCATTCCCTTACCGCCGCCACCTGCAGCAGCTTTTAGCATTATAGGATAACCAATTTCATCAGCAATTTTTTTAAGCTCGTCCATATCATCAATCGACTCGGTTGTTCCCGGAACAATTGGAACGTTATTTTTTTTCATCAATGTACGTGCGGCAGTTTTTTCGCCCATTAGAACGACCGAATCAGCTGAAGGACCTATAAATATAAGTCCGGCTTCTTCACATTTGCGAATAAATTCAGCATTCTCAGATAAAAATCCGTAACCAGGATGAATTGCATCAGCAGAAATTTCTTTCGCTACTTGCAATATTTTATCTGCTCTAAGATAAGATTCGCTTGCAGCTGCCGGTCCTATACAGTAAGCTTCATCAGCTAATTTAACGTGCAGAGCATTTGCATCCGCCTCGGAATAAACGGTTGCTGCAGTAATTCCCATTTCTTTACTTGCCCGAATAATTCGGACGGCAATTTCGCCACGATTTGCAATTAAAACTTTTTTGATTTTCATATTATTTCATCTTTACTATTGTTAATCCTTCGCCGCCCAGTTCGATTTTCGCAAAATGGAAACTCTCAACAAATTGATGCGACTTTAATATTTTCGTTACGGTTTCGCGCAAAGCACCGGTACCTTTACCGTGTAAAATTTCAACCTCTTTTGTGTTCGAAGAATAAGCATCGTCAATAAATCTGATAACTTCAAACTCAGCTTCTTCAGGCTTTTTACCTCTAATATCTAATTTAATGGATTGTAGATTAGAATAATAATCAATTTTAGAAAATTTTTGAACATCCGAAATATTTTTTTTAGTGTGAACAAGCTCGCTGAGGTTTACATTTACTTTTAATGAACCGATAACTACCAAAGCGCTGTTTTTCTTTTTTTCGATTGCCTCAATTCTACCCGAGCTGTTGCTGTTTCTTACGGTAACCCAATCCCCTTTCTCGAAATCTTTTTTGGATTTGTAATCAATCTTTTCGCTTTGTTTATCTATCTTTTCCTTAAACTCAATTATCTCTTTTTTTGCAGATTTAATCGCATCCCGTTTCCCTTGATTTTCCTTAATCTCCTTAATCGCGGATTCTATTTTTCTATTTGCCTCCGAGATAAGCAACGAGGCGTCTTCTCTTGCTTTTTCAAGTATCTTATTCTTTTTACTTTTTAATTCCTTCAGATTTTTCTCATACAGATTCGCCAAACCTTTTAGCCGTGAGTTTTCAATTTCGGCATCGTTTAACTTTTGTGAAAGGGAATGTGATTGCTTCTGCAAATCGATAATCATTTTCTCAACTTGGGAATTATCTCTATTTACAAAACTTTTAGCCCGATTAAGCAAAGTCTTATCCAGTCCGATTCTTTCGGCAACTTCAAAGGCATAACTGGCTCCCGGCTCTCCTTGGTTTAATTTGAATGTCGGTTCAATATTCTCGATGTTAAATTCCAGAGATGCGTTTTGAAAACCTTCAGTATCGTTAGCAAGTAATTTTAGGTTGCCGTGATGAGTTGTTGCCAGTACATGAACTCCTTTATCTGCAAGTTCAAGAAGTATTGCCGAAGCAAGCGCCGCACCTTCTGTAGGGTCTGTACCCGTTCCGAGTTCATCCAACAAAACAAGAGAGTTTTCATCAACACTGTTTAATATCGAATTGATATTAGAGAGATGTGAACTAAACGTACTTAGGTTTTCTTCAATGGACTGCTCATCTCCAATATCGATTAATATGTTTGAGTAGAAACGAAAATTAGAGTCGGGGCTTGCTGATACATGCAATCCGCTTTTGACTAATAAATTCAGTAATGCTACCGTTTTAAGTACAACGGTTTTGCCTCCGGCATTAGGACCGGTAATGATTATGACTTTATTATCGCCAAAATTCAAATTAAGAGGAACAGTTTTTTTCTTACCGATTTTTTGCAGCAAAACCGGGTGACGTGCATCAATAATTTGAAGCGGTTTATTATCGTCAACTTGCGGGAAACTGCAATCATATTCATCTGAATATCTTGAAATTGCAAAAATCATTTCAATCTTCCCCAATGTTTCCAGTGTCAGGAACAAATCACGGACTTTTGCAGCTACTTGTTCGGTAAGCGCCAGCAATATCCTGTTCAGCTCACGTTTTTCTTCGAACGACAGAGAAATCAGTTCGTTGTTCAGTCCTAAAATTTCCTCAGGTTCAATATAAACTGTCTGCCCGGTAGCCGATTCCGAGTGGATGAATCCTTTTACCTGCCTCTTGTATTCCGCTTTTACCGGAAGCACGTACCTTCCGTCCCGGAGCGTTAAGTACTCATCCATTAATACTAAGTCATCACTTAACTTTCTCAATTTACGTTCGGCTTCTAATTTAAGCTGTCTGCTTTTTTCATTAATCGTAATTCGTATTTCTCTAAGTTTTGGCGAGGCATTATCACGTACTTCCCCGTTTCTATCGATAATGCTTTCGATTCGCTTCTCTAAAACTTGGTCAACATACAGCATCTCCGAAAATTCTTTTTTCAGCTCAAGCGCAAGTTCGTTGATTGAAAGATATTTTACGTAACTTCTTGAAACAGCCAATAGTTTTCCGACTTTAAGAAAATCCTTGCCCGACAGAAATAATCCTTCAATCCTGCTCTTTTCAAGAATTGCTTTTATATCGTAATCAAATGTTTCGGGAGGATAAATTCTGTCAATCAACAATCGCTTTGCAGCCGAGATAAGTTCGCCCCGCCTCAGAGCCAAATCTTTATACTTAAAAGGTTTAATTTCGTTAATTAATTCTTTGGCAACTTCGGATTTTGTGAACTGAGAAATTGATTCGAGTATTTTATAATACTCAAGTTTTTCCAATTTTTCTTTCTCGTTCATTAACTAAAATCCGTTTCTTTTTTGGCTTTATTCAGGAAATCTTTTAGATAATCTTGAGTGGCGTTTTTATCTCCCAAAACAAAATCAATTGTTTCAGGCAACAGTTTGTAAACCGTTTCATAGGAGACTGAGTTTTTAGCAATGTTTTCCGGAGGTAAACTGAAAATATGAAAAAAAAGTAAAAATCCGCTAAGGAAATATGCCATCTGGATTACACCGAAAATACCGCCGAGCAATTGATTTACAAACTTGTTAATCTTATCGGCAGGGTGCACAATCCTTTTGATAATCGAAAACAATGCAAGCACGAC
>CAZMZM010000039.1:0-23692 GCA_964570865.1 uncultured Melioribacter sp. | reverse complement strand
CCACCATATTATGCAGTGATTTTTAGAGACGTTGCATGCAACGTCTCCACATTCTCCATTGTCAATTGTCCATTCTCCATTATTAATTAAGGATATTGATTTCTCATTTGCATATATTTTGGAACTAAATTATTCATGTTTTGTAGAAAGATTTGTGTTTCAAAATAAAGGAGAAAGATTTTGGAAATAACGGAATTAAACGAAAAGATTCGTAACGAAAGCGGATTTATTGACTTGCTTTTCAGTGAAATGGGCAAGGTGATTGTAGGGCAAAAAGATATGGTTGAAAAACTTACGATAGGTCTGCTTGCAAACGGACATGTTTTGCTTGAAGGCGTACCGGGATTAGCAAAAACGCTCGCGATTAAATCACTTGCCGGCTCAATGAACGCCAAGTTCCAGCGTATTCAGTTTACTCCCGATTTGCTCCCGGCGGACTTAATCGGAACATTGATTTACAATCAAAAAGATGGTGCTTTTCAAATAAAGAAAGGTCCTATATTTTCAAATTTCATACTTGCCGATGAAATTAACCGCGCTCCCGCAAAAGTACAGTCGGCTTTGCTTGAAGCAATGCAGGAACGCCAAGTTACAATCGGAGATAAAACATTTAAGCTTGAAGAACCGTTTCTGGTTCTTGCCACACAAAACCCAATAGAGCAGGAAGGTACGTATCCGCTCCCTGAAGCTCAGGTTGACAGATTTATGCTGAAGGTTAAGATTGATTATCCCACAAAAGATGAAGAACTTTTGATAATGCGTGCTAATTCTGTCGGTAACCCGCCAACCGTTAATCCTGTTATTAATCCGGAACAGATATTTACTGCGCGCAAATTGGTCGAAAGCGTTTACATGGATGAAAAAATCGAGAAATATATACTTGACATAGTTTTTGCAACTCGCAGTCCGAAAGATTACGGTATGGAATCGCTTTCCGAATTAATCGCATACGGCGGTTCGCCAAGAGCTTCGCTTAGCTTAGTTGAAGGCGCTCGCGCTACCGCTTTTATTCGCCGCAGAGGATATGTAATCCCTGAGGACGTTCGTTCCATTGCATATGATGTTTTGCGTCATCGTATTGCGGTAACTTACGAAGCGGAAGCCGAAGAGATTACATCCGAAAATATAATTTCCGAAATCTTAAATAATGTTGAAGTTCCGTAATAGAGAGTCGTGGATACTAAAGAACTGCTAAAGCAAGTAAGACGAATTGAGATAAAAACCAAAGGACTGGTAAACGAAGTCTTTTCGGGTGAATATCATTCCGCATTTAAAGGAAGGGGAATGGAGTTTGCGGAAGTTCGTGAGTACCAGCCAGGGGACGACATTCGAACCATTGACTGGAATGTAACCGCAAGATTCAATCATCCTTTTGTTAAGGTTTTTGAAGAGGAACGCGAGCTTGTAGTTATGCTTTTAATTGACATGAGCGGTTCGTTAGGTTTCGGCTCGGCGGAAAAAACCAAACAGAGGATTGCAGCCGAACTTAGTTCCATACTTGCGTTTTCAGCAATGAAGAACAATGATAAAGTCGGGCTTATTTTATTTACTGACCGGATAGAAAGATTTGTCCCCCCTAAAAAAGGACGTTCTCACGTTCTGCGAATAATTCGTGAAATACTTTCATTTGTACCTGAAGGAAAAGGTACCGACATTAAAACGGCGCTTGAATATTTTAACGGAACAATTAAGAAGAGAAGCATATCTTTTCTTGTGTCTGATTTTATTGATGACGGTTACGATAAAATCCTAAAAGTAGTTGCCCGTAAGCACGATTTGATTGGATTGATATTGGAAGATAAACGTGAATCGGAACTTCCTAAAATAGGGTTGACTAAATTTAAGGACTTGGAAACCGGAGAAATTCGTTACATCGATTTATCAAGCAAATCAGTGCGGGATTATTTTAATTCCGTTTCGGCTAAGCGCCACAAAGAATTAACTCAGTTGTTCAGATTAAGCGGGATTGACGCAATACGCATTAACACGGAAGATTCGTATATAAAACCGCTTGTGCAGTTCTTTAAGAAAAGGGAATCGAAGCTGTGAAAAAAATACTGTTGATATTGTTACTGCTTACTTCTTCGTTTGTTAATGCTCAGAACATTAAAGCATTGGCTACAACCGATTCGCTTCAATATAGTGTGGGCGATTATATCGATTATTCGATCGTAGTTTTTGCTCCCGAAAAATATCAAATTAAAATTCCTTCCGTTAAAGACAGTTTAAAAGCGCTTACCTTTTTGAAGAACGGAAAAAGTGACATTGTTAAAAACAAGAATGGTTTTACAACAACTACATATAATTTTATTCTTGCCGGATATGATTCCCTTGCCGAAACAATTCCGGCTATGACATTAACACTTATCGATACTACAAACAAAAGTTCATTAAAGATTAAAACCAATCAGGTGAACGTAACGGTAAACACGTTGAATGTTGATTTGAAAAAAGATATTCGGGATGTGAAGCCTGTTATCTCAATTCCGTACAATTGGAAAATCTTAGTGCTGATAATAGTTGGAGCACTGATTTTATTGGCGATAATTATGTTTGTTTATAAAAAATATTTTAAGAAAGAGAGCGAGGAAGAAAAAATAGTTAAGCGGATTGTTCTTCCTCCCCATAAGATTGCATATAAAAAGCTTGGAGAGTTGGAGTCTGAAAAAATTTGGCAATCCGGAAACATCAAAGAATTTCACAGCCGTATTACAGAAATAATCCGTGAGTATTTTGAAAAACGGTTTGGTTTTAATTCTCTTGAAATGACCACCGATGAAACACTGAACGAATTACGGAATAAAAATATCGACGAGGATGTAATCGGCATAGTCCGCAAGTTTTTGGAGAACGCCGACATGGTTAAATTTGCCAAATTTACCCCTATGCCTTCCGTTAACGAGGAAATGATGAAGGAGGCATATAAGATAGTGGATTTAACTAAAAATGAGCTTGAGACCGAGTTAACGGAGGAAAACGGCAATGTTCGTTAATGTTGAGTTTGCCTATCCGTTATTTCTTTATCTGATTATTCCTGCCGTGGCGGCAATGGTTTGGTACTACTGGCGGAAAAATAAAAAACTCACTCCGGAAATCTCATATTCATGGTCAAGCGCCGCATTTAAGGATATGAAACCGACGATAAAGGAACGGCTGATTCATTTACCGTTTTTACTCCGTACGCTTGCTATTATTACCCTTTTGGTGGCTATGGCTCGTCCCCAAAGTTTTACTACCGGAGAGGACATCTCAACCGAAGGAATTGATATTGTTATGTTGCTCGACATCTCAGGAAGTATGCTTGCCGAGGACTTAAAACCAAACCGACTTGAAGCGGCTAAGAATGTGATTAAAGATTTTATTAACGAAAGAGTCAGCGACAGAATCGGTTTGGTTATTTTTGCTCGCGAAAGTTTTACCCAATGCCCGCTTACAATCGATTACGGAGTGTTGAAAAGTCTGCTTAAAGAAGTTAAGAGCGGAATGCTCGAAGACGGGACGGCAATAGGAACGGCAATTGCCAACGGCGTTAACAGATTAAAAGAGAGCAAAGCCAAAAGCAAGGTTATGATTTTGCTGACTGACGGTGTTAATAACAGCGGAGAAATCGATCCGATAACCGCCGCTCAAATAGCCGATAAATTCGGAATAAGAATTTACACAATCGGTTTGGGAACCGAAGGAATGGCACCATATCCCGTGCAAACGCCCTTTGGCGTACAGTATCAGAACGTGCCGGTTCAGATTGATGAAAAAACGCTTAAGCAGATTTCCGCTATAACGGACGGGAAATATTTTCGCGCAACAAGCAACAGTAAGTTGCGCGCTATTTACAAAGAGATTGACAAATTGGAAAAATCTAAAATTAATGTTACTTCGTACAGACATGCTCACGAGTTGTTTTACAGTTGGCTCGGACTTGGCTTGCTTTTTTTATTCGCGGAATTGATTTTACGTCACGGTTACTTAAAAATAAACCCGTAAAAGCAATTGAGAATGGATAATTGATAATGGAGATTTACTGAAGTTTTTTTTTGAATTTTAAAGTGTTTTGGGAATAAATGTTTAGATATGCACATAGCGAATATTTGTATTTATTGCTTTTATTAATCCCGCTCGGATTTTTATTTGTATTGGATTATTTGAAACGGAATAAGGCTTTAAAGGAATTTGCTTCAGGAAAAGCCGCCTTACTGCTGGCTCCGTACAAAAGCAGTATGAAGTATTTTACTAAAATAGGTTTGGTAACGCTATCATTTATAATGCTTGTTTTTGCGCTGGCTAATCCGCAAATCGGAACAAAGGTGGAGGAAGTTAAGCAAGTCGGTATTGATGTTTATATCTTACTCGATGTTTCGCTTAGTATGAATGCCGAAGATATTAAGCCGAGTCGCCTTGAAAAAGCTAAACATGATATTAAAAGTTTAATTGAAAAACTCCACGGCGATAGAATCGGTTTGATTGTATTTGCCGGAAGAGCTTATGTGCAGTTCCCGCTTACAACCGATTACTCCGCCGCCAACATGTTTTTATCCGCAGTTGATGTTAACACTGTCCCGCAACCGGGTACAAACATTGGAGAAGCTGTTGATTTGGCTCTTAACTCATTCAAGAAAAAGACCGAAACGAAGAAAGCAATTATTTTAATTACCGATGGCGAGGATAATGAAGGAGGAATTGATAAAGCTGTTAGTCAGGCAAACAGCGAAGATGTTTCAATCTACACAATCGGATTGGGAACTCCTCAAGGTGTACCAATCCCGATGTATAACACTTCCGGTTCAATGATTGGTTATAAAAAAGATAGATACAATAAAGTGGTTCTTACGAAATTAGACGAAACTACTCTGAAAAAGATTGCCGAAGAGACTCATGGAAAATATTACAATGCTCAGAATGGCGAAAATGAATTAGAAATGATTTACAAAGATTTATCAAAACTGCAGAAAAAAGAATTCGGTTCAAAACGGGTAACTGATTTCGAGGATAGATATTACTATCTTCTTCTGCCCGCTATTTTATTGCTCTTTGTTGATTTCTTTCTTTCGAGAAATAAATCTGAATTTATTAGAAAGATTGAAAAGGAGGGAGAAAAATGAAAAGAATTTTAATCCCGATTTTTATAGTAATCTCTCTATTTTCATTTGATTCTAATGCTCAAAGTGTTCGTTCACTTATAAATAAAGGCGTTGAAGAATACAATAAAAATAAAAACGACGATGCGGAAGTAAGTTTTAAAAAAGCGTTGGATAAAGATATAAAGTCGTTTGAGGCTCATTATAATTTAGGAAATACGTATTTCAAAAAGGGGAATTATGATGAAGCGCTTAAGGAATATCAGTCGGCATTAAGTTTAACTAAAGATAAAAAACAAAAGTCCGATATTTTTTATAATATTGGAAACACATTATTGAAACAAAAAAAACTTGAAGATGCCATAAAAGCTTATGTTAATTCGTTACATATAAATCCAAAAGATAATGACACAAAGTATAATTTGTCTTATGCTTTGAAGCAGAAGAAAGAGAATAAAAATAAGCAGAGTAAGAAAAACAAAGACAATAAAAACGATAAGAATAAGAAGAATAAAGAGAAGAATAAAAACGATAAAGACAAACAGAATAAGAATAAAAACAAGCAAAAGAATAATCGGGATAAGCAAAAGCAACAGCAAAATAAAAATCAAAATAAGCAGAAGAAACAGCAACAACAAAAACAAAAGCTTAGTAAAAAGGAAGCGGAAAGAATTCTTGCCGCTTTGAAAAAACATGAAAAATCTCTGCAGAAAAAGTTAAGGAAGAAAAAGGGAAAACCAATCAAGACGGAAAAGGACTGGTAATAAAATAATTGATTAATTTTGAATGGAAATTCATTTATTTTTTGCAAAGCAATAGAATAATTAATTGGGAAAATATTTTGTTTTGATTTGAAGGGGAGAGTTCAAAAGGAAATAATGTAAATATGAGAAAAGTCTATTTATTAATATTTATTTTTATGATTACGTTGAGCGCTAAAGGTTTTGCGCAGAAGTATTCAGCAACCGTCGATAAATCAACGGTTAGCCAAGGGGAACGGTTCCAGGCTTACTTTACTTTCTCCGGCGGAGATATGAACTCAATCAAAAATTTTCGCGCCCCCGATTTTAGGGGACTCACGGTTTTAAGCGGTCCTAACGAATCATCTAGTATTCAGATGGTAAACGGAGCGGTTTCGTCAACGGTTACTTATTCATATGTTTTAGTCGCTCAATCCGTTGGTACTTTTACAATCGGCTCATCATCATTGTTTTACAAAGGGAAGAGGTTTGTTACAAAACCGATTCGGGTTAAGGTAATCAAGGGAAAAGTAAAAGCTAAGAGTAGTAATTCTTCGGGCATAAGCGACGAGGAGTTAATGCAAAATGTATTTATTCGTGCCATTCCCAATAAAACTACTCTGTTCAAAGGCGAGCAACTGATTTTAACATATAAACTGTACACAAGATTAAATATTTCCTCTCCTCAAATCTCCCAACTACCTTCCTACAAAGGGTTTTGGAACGAAGAACTTGAAATGTTGAATAGAATCAACTTTCATGTTGAAATGTACAAGGGGAAGAGATTTAAAGTAGCAACAATTAAAAAAATTGCTCTGTTCCCGACAGAAACCGGAAAACTTACAATTACTCCGTTTGAGTTAAAGGTGCCGATTGTAGTACAAAAACGAAGACGAAGCGGTGATATTTTCGATGATTTTTTTAGTGATCCGTTTTTCAACAGAACACAAACAATTGAAAAAAATATTGCATCCAACCGTGTTGTTATTAACGCAAAGCCGCTTCCAGCCGGTGCTCCGGCATCTTTTACCGGTGCGGTCGGAAAGTTCGGTTTTAAAGTGTCGATTGATAAATTAAAAGCTAAGGTAAATGATCCGATCACAATAAAAATAAAGCTTACCGGTACCGGTAACATTGAACTTGCGCAGATTCCGGAATTGAAAATGCCTGAAGGTTTTGAAGTTTACGACCCTAAGACCTCAAATAAGATTACAAGAAAAAATTATGTCTCCGGAACAAAAACGGTTGAATATCTGGTTGTTCCCAGAATCTCGGGAAAGAGAAGGATTGATCCTATTTCCTTTACATATTTTGATACTCAAAAGAAGAAATATGTTACTACAAAGTTTGGTCCTTATACATTGCAGATCGAACAAGGGTCAGCTGTTACCGGCACCCAGAGCACTCCGTCAGGATTTTCAAAAGAAGATATTCAACTTCTGAACAAAGATATTCGTTTTATCAAAACCGGTAATCTTAATCTTACTAAGCAGATTCGCATTCAAGTATTTCCGGCTTGGTTAATTTATACAATTGCCGGCTCAACATTTCTGTTTTTGATACTTTCATTTGTCGAAATGCGCAGGAGAAAACTTTCAGGTAATGTTGAATTAATACAGTCGAAAAAATCAGAGAAGGAAGCGCGCAAACGCTTGAAAGAAGCCAAGAAATCTCTTGAAAAAAATGAGTTAGCTCAATTTTATTCTAATCTTGCCGCAGGATTATTCGGTTACCTTGAAACTAAACTTAGAATCCCGAAGTCGGAATTTACTTTGGATAAAGCGGAAGAGAAGATGAAAGCATTAAATATTCCCGTAGATTTAATTTCTGAAGTCCGTAAGGTTGCCGAAAAATCGGAGTATGTTCGTTTTGCTCCTTCATCTGCCGATGGAGTTTCGGGACAAGAACTTTATGAAGATACCGTAAAATTGATTGTAAAACTTGAGAGTAAAATCGGAAAGGTGAAATAATGAAAGTAAATACTTCACTTATAAAATTATTGTTCTTCGGATTGCTAATATCATACTCGACTATCTTCGCTCAAAATCCTCTTATTGACACCCTTGTTGTAAATGCTAATAAAGCCTTTTTGAATAAAGATTACGATAAAGCTATTGATAATTATCAAAAAGTAGTTGACCAAGGTTACGAAAGCCCGTTTCTTTATTACAATCTGGGAAATGCTTATTACAGAAAAGGAATTCTCGGGGAAGCAATCTTTAATTACGAAAAAGGATTAAAGCTTAATCCGACTGATGAAGATTTGCTTTATAATCTTAAAATTGCAAATGCGCACATTGTAGATAAAATTGATAAAGTCCCTGAATTCTTATTGTTGAGGTGGTGGAAAACGTTTATTTCAATTTTTTCTCTCAGGCTTTTGGATATTATTCTTGCTTTACTTTTCGTTTTATTCCTCACAGCAGTTTGGTTTTTCATCTTCGGAAAAACTTCAGGTTACAAAAAAGGCGGACTTTTTGCGGGAACATCTCTCCTTATTTTGTTAGTGCTGACAGTTTTTCTCTATATCGGGAAAGTTGACGAACTAAAGTCTTCGCATTATGCCATTGTATTAGCAAAGGAAGTTACTGCGATGACTAGTCCGGACGAATCGAGTAAAGCCATTTTCATTTTGCACGAAGGGACAAAGGTTTCCGCAGAAGATGAAGTTGGAATGTGGGAGCAAGTTCGTTTAGCTGACGGTAAAAAAGGATGGGTGCTTAAAAATAGCTTGGGCTTTATTTAGAAATTAATTTTTGTTAATTTTGTTTTGACATATATTTAATATATGCCTCACATAACATTTGAAATGGGGAGGTATTAGAATGTCAAATGCAAAACAAATAGTAACCGAATTATTCCAACTTGCCGGAATAGAAATTAACGGCAGCAAACCTTACGATATTCAAATCCATGATGAAAGAGTTTACCGGAGAATTGTTAACAAATCGGCTCTCGGATTGGGCGAATCTTATATGGATGGTTGGTGGGACTGTGAATCAGTTGATGAAATGGTGAACAGGATTATGCGTGCAGATTTAGAAAGCAAGATAAAAGGGGATTGGAAAATTGCGCTGCACCTTTTTCAATCAAAATATTTTAATTTGCAAAAACCTTCCCGAGCTTTTCAAGTCGGTATTAAGCATTATGATGTCGGGAATGATCTTTACATCAAGATGTTGGACAGCAGAATGAATTACACAAGTGCCTATTGGAAAAATGCCAATAATCTTGAAGAAGCCCAGGAAGCAAAATTGGATTTAATTTGCAGAAAATTAAATCTTGAGCCGGGAATGAAGATACTTGAATTCGGAGGCGGTTTTGGAGCCTTTGCCGGTTACGCGGCAGAAAAATATGGTGTTGAAGTTACTGCTTATACCGTCTCAAAAAAACAATGGGAATATTCCACTGAAAGGTATAAAGATTTGCCTGTAAAATTCTATCTTGATGATTATCGAAAAGCATCCGGCAAGTATGACCGAGTTATTTCAATTGGAATTATGGAACATGTAGGTTACAAAAATTATCGTTCCTACATGGAATTGGCTAAAAAATGTTTGAAGGATGACGGGTATGCGTTTATTCACACTATCGGACGAAACAACAGCGTTACTACAGCTAATGCATGGATTACAAAATATATTTTCCCGAACGGTGTTTTGCCCTCTGTAGCACAACTTGGAGCTGCAATGGAAAATATTTTTGTATTGGAAGACCTTCATAACTTCGGCGAATCTTATGATAAAACACTAATGGCGTGGTACGAGAGATTTAATAATGCTTGGGACGAACTTAAAAATCAGTACGATGAGCGATTTAGAAGAATGTGGAATTATTATTTGCTAAGCAGCGCCGGCGGTTTTCGTTCGAGACAAACTCAGTTATTCCACCTTGTGATGACTCCGATAGGGTTGTCACTGCCCGATTGCAGAAAAAGTTAGGTGTGATATGATTGATGCAGATGTATTAATTGTCGGCGCAGGTCCCGCAGGTTCTACGGCGGCATGGAAATTAGTACAAGGGGGAAAGAGAGTAATTATTTTGGATAAATATTCCTTTCCCCGTTCTAAACTCTGCGCCGGGTGGATTACGCCGAAAACCGTGAAAGATCTTGAGCTTGATTTTTCCGTCTATACAGGCTCCGTGCAAGAATATAAACGTCTTCATTTTTATCTGAAAGGGCTTCACGTTCCATTGCCCACTAAACAATATTCCATTAGAAGATTTGAACTTGATAATTTCCTTTTGCAGCGTTCGGGAGCAGAGTTTATTCAACATAAAGTAGAGAAAGTGGAAGTTGTTGAAGAAAGATTTATTGTTGATGGAAAATTTTCCGCTAAATACCTTATCGGAGCAGGCGGAACTAATTGTCCGGTTTATCATCAACTATTTAAGGAGATTAATCCGCGTACTATTGATGATGAGATAACGACAATGGAAGAAGAATTTATGTATGACTGGAAAGACCCTGAGTGCAGACTCTGGTTTATGGAAAATGGTTTAAGCGGTTATTCATGGTATGTTCCGAAAGGGAACGGATACTTGAATGTTGGAATCGGCGGAACACTTATCGGAATGAAGAAAAGTGGAAGAACTATAAAATATTATTGGGAAAAATTTGTTTCGAAATTAGAGAAACTTGGTTTGGTAGTTGATTATAAATTTAGTCCGAAAGGACATAATTACTTTTTGGGAAGAAAAGTAAAGAGAGTGCAAAACGGAAATGCTTTTATTGTCGGAGATGCCGTTGGACTAGCTACTCTTGATATGGGGGAAGGAATTGGTCCTTCTGTACAAAGCGCGTTATTTGTTGCAAAATCTATATTATCAGGTTCGGAGTTTTCTGTCAGTTCAATCTCAAAATATAGTATCCCACATATTATTTTAAGACGATAATATTTTTTTGAGTTTCAAAAAAAATTTGTATATTTACCAACCAAGGTTTTTAATCAAAATAAGGAGACGCTATGAAAAAATTTGGGCTAATTTTCTTCTTACTCTTTTTTGGGGCTTTTCAGATTAGTTCCGCTCAGAACTGTATTGAGTGCCATAAAAAAGTCACACCTAAAGTAGTTACGGATTGGCAAAACAGTAAACATGCACAAAATGATGTCGATTGTGCTGTTTGTCATGGTGAAGAACATACTACCATGACTGATTATGCCAAAGCAGAATTGCCAACTTATGAAACATGTAACACATGTCACGAAAAACAAGTATCTGAATTCCTTGCAGGAAAGCATTCCAAGAGTTGGGGAACATTGATGGCTATGCCTACAATTCATATGCAGCCTTCTCCTTTAATTGAAGGGGAAAAAGGATGCGGAGCTTGCCATAAAATTGGTGTTAAAGGTGCAGAGGAAGTTAAAAGATTAAAGAAAGAAGGTTCGAAGTACGGGCACGGTTCTTGCGATGCCTGCCACACGAGACATACTTTTTCAGTTAAGGAAGCAAAGCAGCCTCAAGCATGTATGACATGTCACATGGGCTTTGATCATCCGCAATGGGAAATGTACACTTCTTCAAAACACGGCGTTCGGGCATTATTGAGACAGAACGGAACTCTCCCTGCAGATACTCCGGCTCCTACTTGCCAGGATTGTCACATGCCTAACGGAGATCATAATGTTAGTACAGCATGGGGATTTTTAGCTGTTAAGCTTCCTATGCCGGAAAATAAAAGATGGGCTGCGGACAGGGCAACAATTTTGAAGGCGTTAGGCGTTTTGGATCCTGACGGTAAACCAACCGCTTTACTTGATGTTGTAAAAGCTGCTGACCTTGCAAGACTGACTCAAAAAGATTGGCAAGCACAGAGGGATAAAATGGTTAAGGTTTGTTCCCAGTGTCACGCAAAAAGTTTTGCAGAAGGCGAACTGAAGAAAGGCGATGAAATGATTATGCACGCAGATAGTTTGATGGCTGCCGCAATTCGTGTTGTTGCCGGATTGTACAAAGACGGAACAATCAAAAAACCGAAAAATTACGCTTATGATTATCCTCAGCTATTAACTTTCCACGATGCTTCAACCTCAATTGAGCAAAAGTTATTTGTTATGTTCTTGGAACATAGAATGAGAACATTCCAAGGCACTTTCCATGCAAGTCCGGATTACGCTTTATGGTACGGATGGAGTGAAATGGTGAGAGATTTACGAGAGATCAATGAATTAGCCGAACAAATGAGACTAAATAAAAAAGTTGAACAATCACTAAATAAATAGTAAGGGTTTTCATTCACTCCTTTTAAGCCGGATTTCTTTCTTGAAATCCGGCTTTTTTGTTTCTAATTAAGTAAATCATTTTCATTAGAAATATTATTTTATTTTATCAATCATTTTTAGTAAATTAAAATTACTTATATGATGAATAATTCATTCACTAAAGGTGCAATTGTTCAGTGTTAAAAATATTTGAAATTGTAATAATAATCTCGGCGGAGCATTAATGAACTTACAAAAACTCACTAAAAAAGAACTAATTGAACTTATCCATAATTTACAATCCGAGAAGGCTTCAAATTTTATCCGACTGGAAAAAAGTGATAATAACGAAAAATTTTCTTTTCTTCTGGATAAAGTTCATGAAGCAATTGTTGTCGCGAAAGAAGGGAAATTTTTGTGGGTAAATAAGAGAACCGCCGAAATTACAGGTTGGAGCAAAGAAGATCTTCTCGGAAAAGATTTTATTAATTTCGTTTATCCTGATGACAGAAAAATTGTTCTTAATAATCATCTCAAATTAATGTCACAGCAATCGGATTTTCTTAATGAGTATAAATTCAGAGTAGTTAATAAAGATGGTGATATACTTTGGGTTGTTAACCGTCCCACACTAATTAATTGGGATGGTCAAAAAGTTTCGATGTCGTTGCTGCTTGACATTTCTAACGAGGTGAGAACTAAAGATGAACTTGATATAAGTTTGCTTCGTTACAAAACTGTACTTGAAAATTCTTTGGAAGCTATTATTGTAATGAGGGATTTTAAATTACTCTTTTGGAATAAAACAACTGAACTATTGTTTGATGAACCGCATGATAATTTGATGGGGACGGATATTTCGCGGTTTATTCACCCTGACGATTTGTACATACCAAAGGAGCATTATTTAAAGAGAATAAATGGAATTGAAACAGATGAAAAATACACAATTAGACTTATTACCGGAAAAGGTAAATTAATATATGGGGAGCTAAAGCCTGTTATTATTGACTGGGAAGGAGTACCCGCTTCACTGGTTTTTATATCCGATGTTACGGAACAGAAATTATCTGAATTGAATTTGCAAGTAACCTATGAGCGTTATAAATATCTAATTGAAAAATCGATTCAGGGAATAGTAGTTAATTATGAGTCGAAGATGATTTTTGTAAATGATGCTTTTGCTAAAATATTAAATGCTTCGAAAGAAGAATTGATTAACAAAAATCTTCGTGAATATTTAGTCGGTGAAGATGCGGATTTAATTGAGTATTATTATCAGCGGAGGATAAATAATGAATCTGTCCCTGATGAATATACGGTAAGAGTTTATGATACTGTAGGCGAAATGAGATGGATTGTAATAAAACCAAGTGTCTCGATGTGGGAAGGTAAAAAGGCAGTAATAGCTTTCGTTTTTGATATAACTGAAATTAAACAAGCTGAACTTGCAATAATGGAAAATAATGTTTTGTTGGAATTGTTAATTAATGCATCGTCTGATGATATTATTTGTTTGAAAGATGGCGAAGGAAGATGGCTTAAAGCAAATGATGCTGACTTAAAATTATTTCAGCTTGAAGGTGTTAATTATATCGGGAAAACGGATATTGAATTATCAGTCTATTCGCCGTTTTTCCGTGATGTATTCTATACGTGTGTGGAAACAGACGAACAAGTTTGGAAATTAGGAAAAACTAATAGAGGAGATGAAATAATAGTAACTCCTGACGGAACAAAAAAAATATTCGATGTAATAAAGGTTCCAATGTTTTATTCCGACGGATCGAGGAAGGGAATAATAGTTTTCGGACGAGATGTAACAGAGGCAAGAATTGAGAAACAGATTACGGAACAAACTAAAAAAAGTTACAGTCATGTTGTTCATCTCTTTAAGTATATTGCCGATTCAAGTCCGGATTTTCTTTGGGCAAAAGATATCGAACAAAAATATCTTTTTACAAATTTACCCTTACGTAAAACCTTTTTTGGAATCGAAAACTACAGAGATGTTCTGCATAAAAGAGAAGATGAATTAATTGATAGCAAAATACTTGTTAACGATGGAAATGATAAAGCTTTCACATTCAATAGTATCAGTTCGGAATATGATGAGATTGCTCTTGATATTTTAGAGCCGCAAAATTTTATAAAAAAAGGATTTATTGAAGGTAAGGAAGTTATTTTTAAGTTCTATGTCGCACCGTTTTATGATGAAAACGGTAAACTTCTCGGAACAATTGGAAGTGGCAGAAACGTAACTTTGGAGATGAAAGCGTTAAAGGAACTCGCTGCAAGCGAGAAAAAATACAGAACATTAATTTCAAATCTTCATGAATCAATTGTAATTACACGTAATAGTAGAATCTTATTCGCAAATGATGCATTTCTTAATTTAACGAAAATACCAAGCGAAAAATTATACAGTATGAGTTTTATTTCATTGATAAAACCTGATTACCGTAATACTGTTATCGAATATGAAGGGAATGATTATAATTTTAAGATAAGTGAAGAACCTTATGGATTTGAAATGGAATTACCTGACGGAAGAGAAATTACGATAAGAAACCGCAATGTGGAAATTGAATGGGATAACGATACTGCGGTGTTAAATTTACTAAGGGATATTACTACAGAGAAAAAGGCTCTCGAAGAAAATCTAAAGTTGTCCCAGGCAGTTAAACAAAGTCCCTTTATTGTTCTTATTACCGATACTGAAGGCGTGATTCAATATGTAAACTCCTATTTTACCGAACTAACCGGTTTTTCTGCTGCTGAAGCAATCGGAGAAAATCCGAGAATATTAAAATCCGGGACAGAAACTGAAGAATTTTACAAAAATATGTGGGATACTATTTTAGCAGGCAAAACTTGGGTTGGCGAATATCGGAATAAGAAAAAAAACGGGAATCTCTATTGGTGTTATAATACAATTTCTCCGATCCGTGATGAAGATGGAAATATTATCAATTTCTTAGCTATTCAAGCGGATGTCTCCGAACAACATAGAATTCAAGAAGAATTAAGATATGCAAAAGAAGCAGCTGAAAAAGCCGATAAACTCAAAACAGAATTTTTGACTCAGATTTCTCATGAAATACGTACACCAATTAATGCGCTTCTCAGTTTTGCAGGATTAATGAAAAGTGAGATTGAGGATTTTCTGGATGAAGATTTGAGAGCCGGTTTTGTTAATATGGAGAATGCCGGAAAAAGAATAATACGTACTATCGATCTCATTCTGAATATGTCGGAATTGCAGATTGGTTCTTACCAATATTCTCCTAAAAATCTAAATCTCTCGGGTTTATTAGCCGGAATATTTTTAATTTCACAGCCTATGGCACAGGCAAAAGGTGTTAATTTTATTTTTGAAGATAATCTTAAAAACCCTATTATATACAAGGATGAATATTCTGTTTATCAAATATTTCAAAATTTGGTCGAAAATGCAGTTAAGTTTACATCAAAAGGTAAAATCGTGCTCTACGCATATGATAAGGATAACATTATCTATGTCGAGGTAGAAGATACCGGAGTTGGAATGGAGAAAGAATATTTAGATAACTTGTACAAACCATTTTTGCAAGAGGAACAGGGTTATACAAGAAAATATGAAGGGAACGGATTAGGACTTGCTTTGGTTAAAGAGTATGTTAATCTTAACAAAGGTAATATTACGGTTGAAACCGAAAAGGGAAAGGGAACAAAATTTGCGGTTAGTTTTCCACGTTAGGGTTGTTAACAGATAGAATTACCCAATAATCTTATTCTCCGGATTTTGTTTTTTCTTGCTTATTTTGATGATTATCATTCAATAAATCGGTAATTTCTTTTACGGGATTAAAAGTAGTATTCGGAATTTCAACAAAAATAGTTAGCCAGTTGTACATTGCTCCATTCCAAAGTCCCGGGAGTTCGAGTATTTTTGTCTCCTTGCCATTTACAACTTTTTCAGTTAAGATTACAGCTTTTTTATTGACGTATTTCGATAAGTCAAACTTTTTACCTTTATAATTTTTTACGGAACAGACCATATCAACCGGATTAAAATGTGTTGAAGACTCAAGTATTTTAACTTGTTCCGGATCAGTTATGTCAATCTGTGACTTCTCTACAATCTGTAACGAAGATGTGCCGTCGTTTTCCATTATCCAAAACGGACCGCCACCCGGTTCACTTTCATTTAACACCATTCCGCAGATTCTTAAAGGT
Source organism: uncultured Melioribacter sp. (assembly GCA_964570865.1). Taxonomy (GTDB): domain Bacteria; phylum Bacteroidota; class Ignavibacteria; order Ignavibacteriales; family Melioribacteraceae; genus WGAL01. The sequence continues at coordinate 7,456 of CAZMZM010000039.1, read as the reverse complement.
CGATTCAAATTATTAAATAAAAATTTTCTTTTTTCAATAGCAGATAATTTTTCAGACGTTGTAATAAAAAGAAAACGTTTGCAATAATTTTCAATTTTAGATATTTCTTCAACAGATATTTTGTCATTTTCAAGGATTTTTAAGAAAGAGAATATTTTTTCTCTGAATGCGATTGCTAATCCGCTCAAAGCTTTCTTGTGTTTTAGAATGTCAGTTCTTATTCTTGAATGTGCAATATTATCAATATTATTGATGTAGATAAAATCTGCATTGATTAAATTTAAATTATTTATTAATGCTCCGTGCCCGCCGGGACGAAAAATAATATTCCCGGTTTCATCTTTTGCGATATTCCCGTTTCTGTCAATTGCTACTGTATCTGTCGTTTTTGATTGGTAAGAATATTCAATGTTAAACCGAATATGAGGAAATTCCGAACTGAAGTCTTCTATTTTTTTCTTAAACTTATCTTCATGTTGTTCTGCAACTGTAAAGTGAATTCTATTATTTACAGAGAACAATTCGGAACTTTCCCTAATATGTTCCTCAACCGGAGTAAAGATAGATGAACCTTCGCGGTGAAAAGGGATTAATCCTTTCGGAAAATCTGAAAATGAAAGCCCGTTAGCCGAAACTATTTTTTCTAAGAAAGGTAGAACGTCGTCTTCTAAGCGTTCCGGAAGTTCATCCTTTAACAGATGTGAAAACGAAAATTTTTTGAATTCGGTAATAACGGTTAACGCGTTTGAATAGTTCTTATCCTTTGCGGCTAACTCTTTTAATTCCGAAATACTAAGCGTAGAATGATTTTGTAAAATTAAATTTAACGATTTAAACATTCTGGTTGCCGCACCGGATGCGGGAACGAATTTAACGAATTCGTGTTTTGCTTCTTCTTCATTAAATTTCTTAAGATATTTTTCTTCTTCAACTTCATCAAACCTTATTATTCCGTCGCCAATAGTTGCGGCTTTCAAAAGTTTTGGCTTTGTAGAAAATCCATTCAGTAAATAAAGTTGATTATTTACATCTTCAACGGATAAACCGTGAGATGTAATTTGTGAAATTTCTTCATTCGTAAAATTAAATTTCAATACGCCCTCGTGCATAGTTAATTACTCCTTTAGCCATTCTTCCCAAATTTTTGGTTCATAACCGATTGTTACATTTTTGCCCGATCTTACAATCGGCATTTTTACGAGAAGTGAGTTTTCCAGCAACTCTTCTGCAATGTCAAATTTCATAAATGCTAAATTTTTTCTCTTATATTCTTTCCCTTCGGTATCGATTAATTCTTCCAAAGGTATTTTTCGAGTGATATTCTCAAGTTCACCTTTTGACAAGTTCTTTTCACGTAAGTCAATAATATGCGGTTTAATATTACGTTCTTTAAAAAAACGAATTGCCTTCTTTGTGGAATTATCTTTCGGTGAACCGAATATTTGAATATTTATCATAAACTGATTTTTATTATTGATTTTTTTATTCAGAATTGTGTTAGTTAAACTCCGAATTTTTCACGGGAAGAAATCTCCGATAAATTAAAATCTATCGGAGATTCTCTGTAATCCCGAAAAGGATTTAACTAAAAAAAATATTATTATTTAGTTTTTTGCTTTAAAATCACTCATAAATTTAACGAAAGCTTCAACCCCTTCGACAGGGAAAGCATTATAAATTGAAGCTCGTAATCCGCCGACAGAACGATGACCTTTAACTCCGACAAAGCCATTCTCTGCCGCTTCGGCAATAAATTTCTTCTCAAGTTCTTCATTGGGCATTCTGAACGTTACATTCATCAATGAACGGTCTTCTTTGTTTACGGTGCCTTTGTAATATCCGTCGCTGTTATCAATAGCATCATAAAGCATATCAGCTTTTTCTAAATTGCGTTTGTACATTGCATCCAAGCCGCCATTATTAAGAAGCCATTTGTAAACTAATCCGATAACGTAAATGCCCCAAGTGTTCGGAGTATTGTAAAGGGACGCTTTTGCCGTATGCGTAGTGTAATTAAGATAAGTATGCAATTCGTCCGAAGAACGTTCAAGCATATCATCTCTGATTATTACGAGGGTTACGCCGGAAGGTCCCATATTCTTTTGAGCGCCGGCATAAATTAAAGCATACTTCGATACGTCTATTTTTTTATGAAGCATATCGGAAGAAGTGTCACAAACCAAAGGAACATCTCCGACTTCCGGTTCTGTTTTAAATTCGGTGCCGAATATAGTGTTGTTTGAAGTATAATGAACATAGGATGCTTCGGGATCCAATTTAAGCTCGTCCTGTTTCGGTATGCGTGTAAAGTTTTCATCTTCCGTAGAAGCGGCAATATTAACAGTCCCAACTCTTTTTGCTTCCTTCACTGCTTTTTTAGACCAAGATCCGGTAACAATATAATCGGCTTTGTTTGCTGTCGGCATCAAGTTAAGCGGAATCATTGAAAACTGCAAAGTAGCGCCGCCCTGTAAAAATAAAATTTGATAATTATCAGGAATATCAAGAAGAGTTTTTAAGTCAGCTTTTGCTTCGTTGATTATTTTATCAAATTCTTTGGAACGATGGCTCATTTCCATCACCGACATACCCGCGCCGGGATAAATCATAAAATCGCGCTGTGCCTCAGCAAGCACTTCTTCCGGCAAAACAGCAGGACCGGCATTAAAATTATATACTCTTTTTTCCATTGCTATACCTCTTTGTTAAATTTCGTGAATAAGTAAGCCGTCCCTTAACTTAGGTTCAAACCAAGTTGATTTGGGAGGCATAGTTTCTCCGGCATTGGAGATATTAATTAATTCATCTACGGAAACCGGAAACATTGAGAAAGCAACTTTTGCTTTACCGGAATCAACAAGTTTTTCTAATTCCTCGGTACCTCTTATTCCGCCGATAAAATCAATACGGTTATCGGTTCTCGGGTCTGAAATGCCAAGCGCCGGATTCAGTAAATAATTTTGAAGTATGCTAACATCCAAGTTACCGCCAACGGAATCAGCTTTTTTAACATTAGAATTTGGACTAAGTGAATACCACTTGCCGGAAAGGTACATTTTAATATTTCTCGAATGTTCCGCATCAGGGGAACTGGTTTCGTTAATATCAAAATTTGTTGATACTTTTTGCAAAAATTCTTCCTCGCTCTGTCCGAACAGATCAAAAACTACTCTGTTGTATGGGAGTATCTTCAATTGTTCGGCAGGGAAAAGAACCGCTATGAAAAAGTTATATTCTTCTTCTCCAACATGATTGGGATTTTCTTTCATCATTACTTTTTGTGCACGGCTGGCACTTGCGGCACGGTGATGTCCGTCTGCAATGTAAAGATGTTCAACATTCCCGATTTCATAAATAATTACGTCATTATAATCTTCCGGAACAATCCAAACAGTATGTCGAATTCCATCAGGTGAGGTGAAATCATAAACAGGATCGTTTTTTATTACATCATTTACAACCTTATTTATTTCGTCAACACCTTTGTATGTTAAAAACACAACACCGGTTTGAGCTTTAGTTGTAACAATGTGGTTTGTTCTGTCGTCTTCCTTTGCTTTGCGTGTTTTTTCATGTTTCATGATTACATCGTTGTCGTAATCTTTAACAGAAAAAGTAGCTGTAATTCCTATCTGAGAATGTTCTCCCATAATCTGACGGTAAAGGTAAAACCGTGGAGATTCTTCTTGCAAAAGGGGAGCCTCCGATTTCAACCTAAGATAGTTCTCTTTTGCTTTTTGGTAAACTTCGGGTGAATAAGGATGAACTTCGTCGGGAAGTTCAATTTCGGAACGAGTTATTCTTAAAAAATTTAATGGATTTCCCTCAGCTTCTTTTTTTGCTTCTTCACGGTTAACCACATCATATGGAACGCTGGCAACAAGATTTACGACTTTCTTGTCCGGACGAACTGCTTTAAAAGGTCTAATAACTGCCATGTGTTACCTCAAGTAAGTTTATTAATTAAATATATTATGATTTTTTAAATTTATTTATAAATGAAGCGGTTTTGTCAGTTGAAATAATTACATCAAACAATTCTCGTTCAAGCGGAGAAATATTTTCCGTATTATCTTTGATGAGTAAAAGGTCAGTACTTTTCATATTTTCTCTGTAAACTTTAATCTTTCTTGCGAAGAGATTTTCATTTACCAAAGGTACATTTTCGCCGATAATTACATGTTGAGGTTTCAGTTGAACAAAAAGTTTTAACCCATCGGCTCCGTTGTCAGTTGTTGCTACAAAATATCCCAATTCGGAAAGATTATTTTTGATTGTTTCTCTAAAATTTTCTTCGGGGTGAATAACAAGAAACTTCTCTTGATTAGTATCACTAATAATGTTTACATTCCATTCGTTAGTTTCCATCAATTTTTTCTTTTGGATTCTCTTTCTGATAATATCGAAAAGTTCTTTTAATCTTGTGTAAGTATGTTCATACAATAATGGTTTTAGCATGTAATCAATAACGCCCATCTGCATAACTTTGGCAACTGTTTCTTTCTCACTGACGGCGGTGAGAACAATGACAGCAAGTTCTTTAAGTTTATCGTCTGCACGTAAAGCGGTTAATGTTTCAACCCCGTCCATAACAGGCATTGTAATATCAAGTAGCATTACTTCCGCATCAAAGTCATTTAATTTTGAAAGTGCATCGGCACCGTTTTTCGCGGTTTCAACAGTACATGAAAACTTCTTTTTGAGAAGTCTTTCAAGAAATAACCTTACGTTGGGGTCATCGTCAACAACCAATACTTTGAACATATTTCCTCTATTGTTTATAGAAATAATTTAAGATATATAAATTAATAAAAATCAAATTATTAATTAAATATTATATACATAATTACATTCAATATCAAAAAATATTTATCTTTACAGCACAAATTTTATTGATATACGTCATAAGATAGAATAAACAAAACATTTGAAATTTAATATAAGGAATAAGAGAGTGAAAAAATTATTTTTGCTTAGTTTCATCTTTTTAATAACTTCATTATCCACGTTTTCTCAGAATGCTTTTTTTGATGCTGATACAGTAAAGGCACATAATATAGATATGGGTAAAATGTGGACATTTGAAGATGTTCCTGTAGATTATTTTGATTCAACGTATGGTTTTAAACCTTCATCTGATTGGCTTAATAAGGTTCGTATGTCAGCTCTTAAATTCGGCAGCTGGTGTTCGTCTTCATTCGTTTCGGCTGACGGTTTGGTTATGACAAATCACCACTGTGTTGATTTTATTACGGAAAGAATCCAAAAAGATGGAGAAGATATTGCGGCAAACGGATTTTATGCTCCTACTTTGAAAGACGAGCGGAAGGTCCCAAATCTTTTTGTTGATCAATTAGTTTTAATTGAAGATGTTACTGAACCTATTCAGGATGCAATAGCCGAAGGTAAAACCGATAGTGCTAAAATTGCAAATAAACGGAGTAAAATTTCCGAATTGCAAAATCAATACTCTGAAGATACAGGTTTAATTTGCAAAGTTACAGAACTATACAGCGGTGGTAAATATTCACTCTACGGATACAGAAGATATAAAGATGTTAGAATGGTTTTAGTTAATGAACGCGCTGTAGGCCTTTACGGCGGCGACCCTGATAATTTTACTTATCCGAGATATGATGCTGATTTTGCATTCCTGCGTGTTTACGATGACGACGGAAAACCTCTGCATACGGAAAATTACTACAAGTGGAGTCCGAACGGTGCGAAACCCGGTGAGCCTCTGTTTGTTGTCGGGAATCCGGGTAGAACGGAAAGGGTTAAAACAGTTTCCCAAATGTTATTTGAACGCGATTACCGCTACAAGGCTTCAGACTATATGCTAAACGGAGTAGTAAATATTCTGGAAAATGAAATGGTTAATCATCCGGAGAAGAAAAAGGAGTTGGAGGGTTCGACCTTTTATTTGGCGAATAGCGCTAAGGTTTATAAAGGAGTTTACAAAGCTCTTATAGACCCTTATTTTATTGCGAGAAAACAAGCATTTGAAAAAAGCTTCAGAGCAAAAATAAATGCAAACCCTGAATTAAAAGCACAATACGGACACCTTTGGAATGCGATTGATACAATTCAGAGCGAATACAGAAAACATGCCGGTGAAGTAACAGCGTTTACGATTAATCCAAGACTTAGTCCGGCGTATTTTACTATTGCGCAACAGGTTGTCAAGTATGCCAAACAACTGAAACTTCCTGAAGATAAAAGAAATCCGATGTACAAAGGTGATGATTTGGAAAAAACCGTTGACGGAATTTTCCCTTCTAAATTTGACAAATCTGTGGAAGACCAAAAAACGGAACTGGAAGTTAATCTGATTACAATGTACTTGCCTAAAGATCACCCGATTGTAAAGGATTTGTTTAACGGATTAACAGGGAAAGCGGCTGTTGATTATATGCTTTCCAAATCTCATATTACATCAAAAATAGCTTTATTGGAGTTCTTGAAAAACTCTCCGGAAGATATTCTCAATTCCGATGATCCTTTTATTCGATTTATTCAAATTACGCAACAACAGTTAAAAAAGTATAATGCGGAATTTAAAGAGGCTCATAAAACCGAGCGAGTTTTAGTTAATCAACTCGGGCGCGCTTTATTTGACGTTTACGGAACTACTATTCCGCCTGACGCTACTTTCACGCTTCGTATCAGCGATGGCGTAATGAAAGGTTATCGTTACAACGGAACTTTAGCTCCGTTATTCACAACATTCTACGGATTATATAACAGATATTACGGTCATGAGAAGAAATACCCTTGGGCATTGCCGGAACGTTGGGCAAATCCACCGAAAGATATGAAACTGAATACTCCTTATAATTTTATTTCGACAAATGATATTGTCGGAGGAAATTCCGGAAGTCCGGTTATTAATAAAAATGCGGAAATAGTGGGAATAGCTTTTGACGGAAATATTGAAAGTTTGCCCGGAACATTTTTATATTCACCGGTAGCTAACCGTACTGTAAGTGTTGCTTCACAAGGTATTGAGGAATTGTTGAACACTCTGCTTCAAGCTAAACGAATTGCTAAAGAATTAAGATTAGGTCACATACCTGACAATACAGAAGAATAATTATTTTTCGGGCATGATAAGAATAATTGTATCATGCCCGATTAACTTTTAATATTATGAAATTTCCATATACTAAAAATATTACATCCGAAATTCTGACGAAGAAAGTTGCCGGGGAATTTGCTTCCGTTCTTAAAGCCGGTGATATTGTTTTGCTTGAAGGCAATCTCGGAGCAGGGAAAACATTTTTCATAAAAGAGGTCTGTAGATATTTTAATTTTTCCGAAGCGAGTAGTCCGACATTTGCTTTGGTTAATGAATATCACGGCGATTATAAAATCTATCATTTCGATTTTTACAGAATAAAAAAAATCGATGAACTTTTTGACATAGGGATAGACGAATATCTTTCAGATGAGGAGG
>CAZMZM010000038.1:0-23932 GCA_964570865.1 uncultured Melioribacter sp. | reverse complement strand
CATGGTTTATTTAAAAGTCCTGAATGAAAAGGTTCTATTTATTTACTTATGTTTTTAGACAATGGAAGCGGAGTCACAAACTCTATGGTTATGAACTATTCTCTCAAGGCAACACCGTTTTCACCCTTGATGTTTGTGTAATTCTAAAGCGTAGTACCTCTCGGCATTACTCTTTTAGGGAACAAGTTATCTGCAACGCCGTTTTTCCCTACTTCAAACTCTTTATCTGCCGTTCAATCTCGTCCCACATTTCCGGCGGTACCATTTGAAGCAGATTAAACTCTCCGGCGCCTTGCAGCCATTCTCCGCCGTCAATTGTAACAACTTCTCCGTTAATATAAGCGGAAAAATCCGAGATTAAGTAAGCGACCAAGTTAGCCAACTCCTGATGTTCGCCTACTCTTTTAAGCGGAACTTTGTTAGCCATGTTCAACTTCTCTTTGTATGCTTTTGGTATTAGGCGGTCAAACGCTCCTTTGGTCGGGAAAGGACCGGGGGCAACTGCGTTAGTACGAATTCCGTATTTAGCCCATTCGACAGCGAGGGAACGTGTCATGGCAAGTACGCCCGCTTTACTTACGGCAGAAGGGACTACAAAAGCGGAACCTGTCCACGCATAAGTAGTAACAACGTTTAGAATTGTACCGTGAATTTTTTCGGCTATCCATTTTTTGCCGAACGCTAAAGTACAGTTATATGAACCGCGCAATACTATATCAACAATTTTATCAAATGCACGATGGCTTAATCTTTCCGTAGGACTAATAAAATTACCTGCCGCATTATTGAGCAAAACATTTGGAGAGCCTAATTCCGAAGAAACGGTTTCGAGCATCTTCTCAACATCATCATAATTTGCAACATCACATTTTACGGGAAAAACTTTATTGCCGGTTTCCGCGGAAATTTCGGAAGCGGTTTTTTCGAGCACTTCAAGTTTTCGGCTGGCAATCGCCACTTTAGCGCCAAGTTGAGAAAAATATCTGCTCATCGCTTTGCCTAAACCTGTCCCTCCTCCTGTAACAACAATTATTTTTTCTTCAAGAGCATTATCGCGCAACATTGGTTTTGTAAAGTTTTTGTTTTCTTCGTTCATCTGTTTTACTCAACTTATTTTGGTTATTATCATTTACATTCTTAGTCGGTTATTTTATTAAAGCAACGGCAAGTTAATTAATATTTAGGGAAATCTTAGCATAAAAAAACTTAATAATATTCTGCTTTTAGTTACAGTACCGACAGATTGCCACACCGTCCGAGGATTGACCGACATCCGCCAATGACGATATTTTTATTTTCGGAAACCCAATTATTGTTTAATATATTAATAAGCGACAGGTAAGTTACCTGCCGCTTATATCAATTTAGAAACAATATTTGTTTTCTTCGATTAGCTTATCCGCAATTTCACGGCGGAGTTTTATCGTATTAATTGTATCGAATTTTGTAAAGCGTTTTAATCCGAGCTGCAACATCTTAAGTTCGTCTCCTTCGGCAAATCCAGCTACAGCGTTTTTTCCGTAGAGATTAATCTTATCCATAGCTTCGCTAACATAAACGCTTGTCATTTTTGCGTAGTAATTAACAGCCGCTTCTCCTTCTTTATCAGCAAGTTTAAGTGTCCGGAGTATTGCAGACTCAGCTACAAATGTTTCGATAATCATATCGGTTATGTTCATGATTATCTCCTGTTCATCTCCCAATTTCTGCATAAATTTCTGAACGGCAGAACCTGCAATCATCAGAACAGCTTTCTTTGCATTTTGAACCGCTTTAATTTCTTTGGCAAGTAATCCTTCCGGTTCGTCCCCAAACGAAGGAATCGACATTAATTCTTTTTGGATTGCCATTGCCGGACCTAACAAATCGATTCTGCCTTTCATCGAACGTTTAACCAGCATGTCAACAATCAGAAGTCTGTTAATCTCGTTTGTTCCTTCAAAGATACGGTTAATTCTGGAATCACGGTAAGCGCGGGCAGCCGGATATTCTTCCGAGAATCCGTATCCGCCGTGAACCTGCACAAGCTCATCAACAACAAAATCAACTACTTCAGAGCCGAATACTTTCATTACTGAGGATTCAATTGCATATTCTTCAGCGGCTTTAATTAACGCCTGACTGTATTCAACACCTTGAGCGGTAAGCTCTTCTACCTTCTGTCCAATCAAACCGCTTGTGCGCAATGTTGCGGCTTCTGCGACAAATGTTTTAACAGCCATTTCGGCAAGTTTATGCTTAATTGCGCCAAACTGTGAAATTTCACGTCCGAACTGTTTTCTTTCATTTGTATATTGCACGGCAACGGAAATGTAGTGCTTTGCTCCGCCTGTCGTCATTGCGCCTAATTTAAAGCGGCCGATATTTAATATGTTAAATGCAATATAATGCCCTTTGCCAATTTCACCGAGAACGTTTTCAACCGGTACTTTTACATTGTCGAGGAAAAGAGCACGTGTAGATGAACCTTTAATGCCCATTTTATCTTCTTCCTCTCCGCGTGTAAACCCTTCGGAATCGGTCGGAATAATAAATCCTGTAAATTTATCGCCGTCAACTTTTGCGAAGGTAATTAATATATCGGCAAATCCGCCGTTGGTAATCCACATTTTTTGTCCGTTAAGAATGTAGTATTTACCATCTTCGGATAATACCGCAGTTGTCTTTGCCGCTAACGCATCCGAACCGGAAGTAGGTTCGGTTAAGCAATATGCCGAAAGTATTTCACCCGAAGCTAATCCGGGCAGGTACTTCTTCTTTTGTTCTTCAGTACCATAATACAAAATCGGCAATGTCCCGATTCCCGTATGTGCGGCAAATGCAACGCCAAACGAATGGCTTGGGCCCATTGCCATTGATATTAAAGTGTTGGTATCAAAATCTTGTCCTAATCCTTCATATTCATCGGGGACAAAAGTCCCGAGCAAACCGAGTTCTCCGGACTGTTTCAAGAGCTTTTCCATCAATTCGGGTTCGTGATTGTCAATTGCATCAAGACGCGGCCAAATTTCTTTTTCTACGAAATCATTAACCGTATCAATCATCATTTTTTGCTCTTCGTTAATATCCTCGGGGATATAAACCGTTTCGGGCGGTGTTTCTTTTGTGATAAATTCACCACCTTTAATTAAGTTACTTTTTTCTTCTGACATTTTTTTGCCTTTATTTTTTTCTAAATATTAATTCAACAATTCATAAATTCCTGCAACGCCTTGTCCGCCTCCGACACATGCGGTAACCATTCCGTATTTCTTTTCAAGACGTTTAAGATCGTTAAAGATTTGTACGCTTAACTTGGCTCCGGTGCAGCCTAGCGGATGTCCCATTGCAATTGCGCCTCCGTTAACGTTAACTTTTGAAGTATCTAAATCCAATGTTCTAATAACCGCTAACGATTGTGAAGCGAAGGCTTCGTTAAGTTCAATTAGGTCAACATCATTCTGATTTAATCCGGCTTTCTTAAGGGCTTTCGGAACGGCGGCAATCGGGCCTGTTCCCATAATTCTCGGGTCAACGCCTGCAACCGCATACGAAACCATTCTGGCAATTGGGGTTAAGTTCAACTCCTTAACCATATCTTCAGACATTACCAATACAAAAGCTGCACCATCGGATGTTTGAGACGAGTTACCGGCTGTTACCGAACCGCCTTGAGCGAATACCGGTCTAAGTCTTCCGAGTGCTTCAATATTTGTGTCTGCACGTGGACCTTCGTCTGTATCGACAACGTAAGTTCTGGTTTTCTTCTTTCCCTCTTCATAATAAACATCTTCAACTTCAATCGGTACAATTTGGTCTTTAAAATATCCGTTGTTAATGGCGTTAATTGCTTTCATGTGGGAATTGAAGGAAAATTCATCCTGGTCTTCACGTGAAATTTTAAAGTCGCGTGCAATCTCTTCGGCTGTAAGTCCCATACCCATGTAATATTCCGGATGTGAAATTGCGACTTTATAATTAGGCGCTAATTTCCATCCCGTCATTGGTACGAGCGACATCGATTCAACTCCGCCGGCAATAATACAATCCATCATTCCGGATTTAATCCGTGCAACAGCTGTGGCAATTGTATCAATCCCCGAACCGCAAAAACGGTTTACGGTTGAACCGGGCACCTCAATTCCGATTGCTTCCAAGGCAATCATTCTGCCTATTTGCAATCCTTGTTCCGCTTCCGGAAATGCGTTACCGACAATCACATCATCGATTCTTGTCGGGTCTAATTCCGGTACGGATTTCAGCAGATGTTTAATTACATCCGCGCCTAAATCGTCAGGGCGCATAAAACGGAATCCGCCTTTTTTGGCTTTTCCGACCGCCGTGCGATAACCTGCTACTATATATGCTTCTCTCATAATAATTCTTTTCTTTTATTTTCTAAAATTAATTGATTAATTTCTTAACGGTTTACCGGTTGTTAAGATACTCTGCATACGTTCAAGAGTTTTTCTTTCGCCTATTAAGCTAAGGAAAGCTTCCCTTTCCAAATCAAGCAAATATTGTTCGCTTACGCGCGTTCCGGCCGTTAAATCGCCGCCGCACAAAACGTAAGCTAATTTATCCGCAATTTTTCTATCATGATCGGAAATATAGTTTCCTCTTCTAAATGAATATGCTCCTAAAATCAAAGCGCCTAAAGCCGAACGCCCGAGCACCTTAATATCTTCCCGCATAATCGGTTTCTTGTAACCTCTATCTGCAAGTTCAAGAACGGCACGTTTAGCATCTGCAATTACTCTTTTCGGATTTACAGAATAAATATCCAAACCTTTTCTAAAGTATCCTAATCCGTATGCTTCTTCGGCAGATGTAGCAACTTTAGCCATTGCAATGTTTAGGAATTTTTCCTGAAGTTCCGGAAGTTCTACTCCGCCCGGCACGTAAGCATCGGAAGCTCGCAATGCCATTTCTTTTGTACCGCCGCCGGCTGGAATTATACCTACGCCGACTTCAACCAAACCGATATAAGTTTCGGCTGAGGCGTTAATTTTATCCGAATGCAAACAAACTTCACATCCGCCGCCGATTGCCAAACCGTGCGGTGCTGCCACTACAGGAACATTCGAATAACGAATATGCATTGTTGTATTCTGGAACTGACGAACCGCCATATCTATTTCGTCCCATTCCTGTTCCGTTCCCAACATGAACATCATTCCCAGATTAGCACCGGCTGAAAAATGTTGTCCGTCATTACCGATAACCAAACCGCGGAAATCTTTTTCTGCAATTTCAATCGACTTATTAATAGCTTCCAAAATCTCGCTACCGATTGAATTCATTTTGGTTTGAAACTCGAGATTAAGAACGCCGTCTCCGATATCGTGCAAAGTTGCACCTGAATTTTTCCAAACCGGAGCGTTTGAACGATAGTTATCAAGTATAATAAATTCAGCCGTACCGGGAATTTCTTTGTACGATTTAGTTGGAATATCATAATATTTTTTTAATCCGTTTTCAACTTTGTAGAATGTTTTGAAACCGGCTTCAAGCATTTCTTTAACCCAAACTGCAGGTTCAAGTCCCATCTCCGTCATATTTTTTAATGAACGTTCAACGCCGAGAACATCCCACATTTCAAATGGTCCAAGCTCCCAGCCGAAACCGGCTCTCATACCGTCGTCAATTTTGTAAAGCTCGTCGGCAATTTCAGGAATGCGGTTCGAGGCATAACGGAAAACACTGTAAGATGATCTTCTGAGAAAATCGCCGGCTTTATCTTTGGCTGCGTGGAGGACTTTCAAGCGTTCACGTAAATCATCAATCGGCTTGGCTGCTGCAACAGAAGCAAATTTTGGCTTTGTTCCGGGTTTATACTCGAAAGTATTAATATCTAATTCAAGAATTGTTCTCTTGCCGTTTTCATCTTTCGTTTTTTTGTAAAATCCTTGTTTTGTCTTATCGCCAAGCCAGTTGTTTTCAACCATCTTGTTGACAAATTCGGGCATTACAAAAATATCGCGCTCTTCATCGTCGGGACAATCTTTATAAATATTACCTGCAACTTTTACAAACGTATCTATCCCAACAACGTCGGCTGTTCTAAAAGTTGCCGATTTCGGACGACCGGTTAATGGACCTGTAAGCGTGTCAACTTCTTTAGTGGTAAGTCCGACATCTTTCATATGTTTGAATACCGCCATAATACTGTAAACGCCGATTCTATTGGCGATAAAAGCCGGAGTATCTTTACAGAGCACGGTGGTTTTACCGAGATACTTATCTCCGTAGCTCATCAAAAAGTCCACTACTTCAGGATCGGTTAATGGTGTCGGGATTATCTCGAGCAACGGTAAATATCTCGGAGGATTAAAGAAATGTGATCCGCAGAAATTTTTGTTAAAATCCTCACTTCTTCCTTCGGTCATCAAATGAATCGGAATGCCCGAAGTATTGGTTGTTATTAACGTTCCGGGTGTCCTAAACTTTTCAACATTCCCGAATACCAACTTTTTAATATCCAGATTTTCCACAACAGCTTCAATAATCCAATCCGCTGTTTTTAATCTTTCCATATCGTCTTCAAAGTTTCCGGTTGTTATTCTGTGGGAAAAAGAAGACTTATAAATCGGAGAGGGTTTTGCTTTTAAAACCGATTTCAGATTTTCGTTAGCAATTCTGTTACGAACCGCTTTGTCTTCAAGAGTTAACCCTTTTTTCTTTTCGGCTTCCGTAAGTTCTTTCGGGACAATGTCGAGCAGTGTTACTTTACATCCGATGTTTGCAAAGTGTGCCGCTATTCTGGAGCCCATAACTCCGGAACCCAAAACTGCTACTTCGTTAATTTTTCTTTTCATTTTTTCACTTCTGTTTAATTATTTATAATTTGATTTACTTTCATCTTCGTAAAGTTCGTCTATTAAATCCGCATATTTTTCTAATATTACTCGCCGTTTCAATTTTAAAGTCGGCGTTATTTCACCGGTCTCAGGCGACCAGTTATCCGCAACAAGAACAAACTTTTTAATTTGCTGAACTTTTCCGAAACGCTTATTGTATTTCTCTATATCCTTCCAAATCCTTTCTTTCAATATTTCGGAATTAATCATTTCCTCTTTGGTTGTAACTTTTACACATTTCTTTTCACACCAAGAGCCAATAAAATTAAAGTCGGGAATAATTATTGCTGCCGGGAATTTCCGTTTATTACCCACAACCATTATTTGGTCGATAAATAACGACTCTTTCATTTTATTTTCAATTGGAAGGGGTGCAACATATTTTCCGCCTGAAGTTTTGAAAATTTCTTTTATTCGATCCGTAATCTGCAAGAATTTTCCGTCAACAAATTTACCAACATCTCCGGTGTGAAACCATCCTTCTTCATCGATAACTTTCGCGGTTTCCTCAGGTTTGTTGTAATATCCTTTCATGACGTTCGGTCCTTTTGCCAAGATTTCACCTGAATCGGGGTCAATCTTAATTTGCACTTCAGGCAAAGGCAATCCGACTGTACCGATGTACCAATCTCCTTTTGTAAAGCGGTTGCAAGTTAACACGGGAGAAGTTTCTGTTAATCCGTAGCCGGGTTTTATCTCGATTCCGGCAGCTGTAAAAATTCTGCCGATTCTGGGTTGTAACGCAGCTGCCCCGCTAATAATGCCTAATACATGTCCGCCTAAAGCTTCCTGCCATTTGTGAAACACAAGCTTACGAGCAATTGATAATCTAAAGTTGTACCAAGCACTGTTGTTGCCCTGCGGATCGAAGTGATTTCCAAGATTAACTGCCCAACCGAAAATAGCTTTTTTTACTCCGGTTAAATCGCGTCCTATTCCCATAATCTTATCAAAGATTTTCTCCATCACACGAGGAACCGTAGTGAAAAAGTTCGGTTGTACCTCTTTGATATTTTCTCCAATCTTATCGATACTTTCGGCAAAATAAATAGCTCCGCCGACGTAAAAATAAAAATAGACGGCGGTACGTTCAAAGATATGACAGATCGGAAGAAAACTAATCATCTTGTGCGTATGATTGTGAGGTTCAACATCTTTAACTTGCGTTACATCACTTAAGATATTCCGGTGGGTCAGCATTACTCCTTTTGGGACACCGGTTGTACCCGAAGTGTAGATAATCGTTGCCAAGTCCTCTTCGTTAACATTATCCTTCAGTTCATTTAGTTTACCGCGTAACGATTCGTCGGCAAACTCCATAATTTCAGTCCAATGTTTTGCTCCTTCAATCTTTTCGAAAGTATAAACATCTTTAACTGAAGGTGCGTTCTCTCTTATCTTATTTACTTTTTCGAGAAGCTCTGCATTTTCAACGAAAACAAGTTTTACTTCGGCATCGTTGAAAATGTAGGAAGAATCATCGATTCCCATATTCGGATAAAGAGGAACATCCTGCGCACCTATTTGCAGGATTCCAAAATCCACGAATGTCCACTCAGTTCTGTTATAGGATATAATTGCGATCTTATCGTTAGGGCCAAACCCTAATTTTAATAAACCAAGGCTAACTTTATCGGCGTGTTCGATTACATCTTTTGTGCTGTACTTCCGCCAAGTTCCGGTTTTCTTATCGCAAAGAGCATCCTCGCGAGGATAGTTAGTGAGTTGATATTCAAGGACGTCGAAAATACGATTCCTTAATATTTTTTTGTCCATTAGCGCCTTCTTTTTATTTAATGAAAATATTGCCGCTTTTTGATTGGACTAAGATAGGAGTAAACACTTTAAATTGCAAGCGAAATTTCGCTAAAAATGAAAATTTGCTTATGGCGACTTTAATATATTTTATTATATTTGATTTGCGAATTTAATTCATAACTAATATTGAATGTTAAAATTATCAAATAACTATATTAAATTAATTCTCGGGTTGAAGTTAAAACAGCTTCGAATCGAAAAGGGATTTTCTCTTTCCGATTTGGCGAAAAAAAGCGGATTATCCGTTTCCTACCTTAACGAAATCGAAAGCGGGAAAAAATATCCCAAGGCAGAGAAGATTGCCGCCCTTTCCTCAACCCTTGGAACGACTTATGACAAACTCGTTTCTCTAAAGCTATCAAAAAATTTAGCTCCTATCGGAGAACTACTTGAATCAAATTTACTTGAACTTTTACCCCTTGACCATTACGGAATTGACATAAACAAGTTTATCTCCCTGATGTCGGAAGCATCAATGCAGTTAAGCGCGCTGGTAACTACAATAATCGAAATGGCACGCGGTTCGGAAATGAGTCAGAATAATTTTAGCCGGACAGCTTTGAAAACTTATAAAGAATTTAATGATAACTACTGTGCGGAAATTGAAACCGATGCTGAAAAATTTATTAGTCGGTATAAACTGGATGCATCCCCGCCGTTAGAATATTCCGCTCTAAAAGAAATTTTAGAAAAGAAGTTTGAATACCGGATATACGAAAACAAGCTGCAAAATTATCCCGCTCTTTCAACCTTAAGGGGAGTGTTTATCGATAAAGACAAAAAGACGCTTGTTTTAAACAATAAAATGAACGACACTCAGAAAGCATTTATTATAGGCAAAGAACTTGCATATAATATTTGGGAGACTAAAGAAAGAAGTAAAATTCATTCCACATTTGCTCTTGAATCGTTCGATCATCTTCTCAACAACTTCAGAGCAAGTTATTTTGCAAATTCGATTCTGTTAGCCAAAAATTATTTTCTCACCGACTTAATTCAATTTTTCGAAAACAGTGAATGGTCGGCAAACAAATTGGTTGAGTTAATAAACAAATACAACTCGACACCGGAGATGTTTTTTCAGCGAATGACAAATTTCCTTTCAAAATCTCTGGGAATCAAAAAGTTTTTCTTTATAAGATTTAATTCCAAGCTAAATTCCGATGCTTATTATTTATCAAAAGAATTAAGATTGAACATTAGTGATAATCCCGGCGGTTACCAAAATGACGAGCATTACTGCCGTCGCTGGGTATCTATTAAAACGCTTAAAACTCTTGAGAAAAAGATTGTTAAAAAGAGTAATTATAATAAGTATCAGGTTGATATTCTTCATTCGAATTTTAGTAACAGCCATGAAGAATATCTTGCGATTTCAGTAGCCAAACGCCGGAGATTAATGCCTGACGAACTTTACAGCGTTACAATAGGATTTTTGATTGATGATAATTTAAAAGAGAAAATTAAGTTTTGGAATGACCCGAAAATTAAGCAAGCAGTAGTAAACGACACATGCGAAATGTGTGAAATTAAAAATTGTAGAGACAGGGTTGCTCCACCCATATCAGCTGAAAGAAAAAAATTAATAGCTAACGCAAAAGCAGAATTGAAGAAATTAATTGAGGAAATTTAAGTTAATTACTCCCGAAAAAGATTTGAAATATTTATCATTTTTAACAATCAGTGAAAATATCCGGATTATATATAATTTTTTAATACGTCTAAACAAGTTCCAAAGTGATGACTTTTATTTTTTACAATTCATTCAATATGTTTTTAAGTAAAAGGGCTGAACAACATATTACAAAAACCTTAGAAAAAATAATTTTTTAAATATTTCACCTAGATTATTAATGAAAAAAACAAGGACTTATTGTTAATTGCATCTACGACGAGTGTAATTATTCGTTAGTCAAAACTATCAATCTGTATTTCCAATCTTGAGATATTATAAACAATTCCTCCAATTTTTCAACAAAGGAAAATATCTGAAAGGTAATTTATTGTGGAAAGAAGATAATGGCGTTTTATTGTATGTAAACACCCATTTGAATAATGCGAAAAATATTTTGGGAATTACAAAGAACATTACCGAACAAAAGACATTATTCGAAGAAAATTTAAAAAGTTTTATTTTCGCACCCTCTTTACACAATAGTTCTTTATGTGATTTACCTTTTTTGAATCCGAAAAGAACTTAGAATTTTACTATATTAATGTCCCGTTTTTTGGAATATAAATGAATATTAGTAGTTAATGAATGCACCTTTTATAAAAATACACGACAAGCACCAACTGGAGATAAAATCGAATTATCTTTTTGATAAGGATAAATCTAACTCCACCTATGAGGTTGATACTTACATATTTATCCCTAAAAGTTTGGGAATTAACAGGCATACTTACAGAAAAGTCAATTTTTATGATAGTATCAAATCTTACATCAGATTTAAAACCCCCGATTTCCAACTCTCTAAAATTGCCGATGATTTTGAATCCCCTCTCAAACGGCTAAATGATGTACATGAAAACCTTATGCGCAATTTTACTGAAACTAACTTCAGAAAATTTGAATACAGGAACAAGTATTTTGTCAGTGTAACCGTTCACGCAATACGTTCCGAAGCGGTAAAAATAGTTCGCCGTCCGACGAATATTAATGATTCTATCACTCCATTTATTAACACAATGGATAATGTTCTAACTAAATATAGAGCACTCGGCAAAAATATTACGGAGAGTAAAGTTTCAGAGAAAACTTTATTGGAATTTAATTTGGGGGATGAATATGTTAGTCTGGTAAAGGAGAAATACCTCTTCCATATACTTGACTCGCTTAAAGAGAGATTGGAACAAAAGGAAAATATTGCTTATAAAAAATTAATTCTTAAAACAATTAAGGAAGAAATTGATTATAGACTAAAACAAGGCTATCAATCAATTGTAAATGAAAATTCTGATAATGAGGAATTTCTTTATCGTTTTAGTGCATACAAAAAATATTTCGGCTCAATCCTCTATTTGGACTCTGAATCTTCCGAAGAAGGTGTGTGGTTGGAGCAGATTTTATTCGGAATTGCGGCAGGCTTTGCTATGCTTTTTGCCACTTCAGTTGCATTTTATTACCAATCCGTTTACGGTAGTTTAACTTCCCAATTGTTCGCTGTACTTGTTATCAGCTACATTTTTAAGGATAGAATAAAAGAAATAATGAGATTAATTTTCTCCAAAAAAGTGCTGAAAGGTTTATATGATTTTAAAATAAAAGTTTTTTTCAACGAAAAATTCCGAATCGGAACTTTTAAAAACCGTTTCGACTTTATCCGATGGAGTGAAATTCCCGAAGATATAATTACATTAAGGAATAAAAATCGTTCCAAGGAATTCATCAACAAATTTGCAAAAGAAAAAGTTATTCTTTTTCGACAGAAAATTGAGTTAAATCCTAATGCACATAAAAAGTTTTTGAGCGAAATCGAAAGTCAGGGAATAACCGATATTCTACGATTTAATGTTTCCCGTCTATTAACAAAAATGGATGACCCGCAGAAACCGGTTTACGTATTAACCGAGGATGGTTATAAAAAAGTAAAAAGTAAACGCGTGTATCACGTAAGTCTTTTGATAAAATTTACAGGAATGAACAAAACCGTAATTAACAGATATAGACTTATTCTTAATAAAAGAGGAATTCTAAGGGTGGAAAAAGTGGCTTAAAAGCCGCTAATTAATTTTAGAAAATCAATTTAGCGGCTAAACAAAGCTACATTCTTTCCGGAGCATCAACACCTAAAAGATTCAAACCATTTCGCAACGCTTGCTGAACCGCAACAGCAAGAGCAATCCGCGCTTCAGCCAAATCTTTTTCAGAACCGATAATTCTGCACTCGGTATAAAACCGATGAAAAAGTGCGGCAAGTTCTTCAAGATAATTAGAAACCTTATGCGGCTCATAATTTTCGGCAGCCTGCACAATTTCAGATTCGAATCGGAAAAGTTTTTTCATCAGATTTTGCTCCGAAACAGTCGTAAGTAAATCCAAATGTTCGGTTGACATTTTTAATCCTTCTCCTTCGGTCATCCTTAAAATAGATGCAATCCTCGCGTGGGCGTATTGCAGATAAAAAACAGGGTTTTCATCCGATTGCTTTTTAGCAATTGATAAATCAAAATTGAGATGACTGGACATATTACGCATTATGAAAAAATAACGAACCACATCGCTTCCAACCTCATCAATCAATTCGTCAAGAGTAACAAAATTAGCCTTACGAGTTGACATTTTAACTACTTCGCCGTTTTCCATAATTGTTACAAACTGATGAATAAGAACTTTTATTTTTGATGTATCATATCCCAAAGCTTGCAAACCGGCTAAAACATCCGGATAAGTGGCTGAGTGGTCGGAACCGAATAAATCCACGATTAAATCATATCCTCTGTCAAACTTTGTAGTGTGGTATGCAATATCGGGCAATCTGTATGTCGGCTCGCCTGTTGATTTAACAATTACCTTGTCCTGTTCATTTCCTAACTCGGTAAGCTTCAGCCAAACAGCATCTTCTTTTTCGTAGGACAAATCTTTTTCCTTAAAAATATTCAAAACCTTCTCAATTAATCCGTCTTGATAAAGAGAATACTCATTGAAAAAATTTTTCATTTTAATGTTAAGTCGGCCAAGCGTTGATTTTATATCCGAAAAAATTTCCCTCTCTGCAACATCTTTAAAAAAGTTAACTTCTGTTTCATCACGCAACGAATCTCCTTTTTCATCAGCAATTTTTCGCGCAATCTCGATAATATATTCGCCTTGATAATAATCTTCCGGGAACTCAATGTTTTCGCCAAGAAGTTCCAAATAACGAAGTCGAACCGAATCGCCTAACACCCGCATCTGTCTTCCGGCATTGTTAAAATAATATTCCCTATCAACATCATAACCAATCCACTCAAGCAAATTGGAAATCGTATCACCGATTACCGCATTTCTACCATGTCCTACGGTTAAAGGTCCGGTCGGATTAGCGGAAACAAATTCAACGATTGCTTTTTTCCCGCTGTTATTCTTTGATTTTCCAAACTGATCCTTTTTCTCAATCACGGTTTTTATAATTCCGGTTAGAAAAGTTTGAGTAAACTTAAAATTAATAAATCCTGGTCCGGCAATTTCAACTTTACCGATAATATTTTCATCTATTTCCAAGTTGGAAATTATCTCTTCGGCAATTTCTCTTGGATTTTTTCGTAATTTGCGGGTGAGTATCATTGCGGCATTTGTCGAAAAATCACCATGTTCCGTGTTATTCGGTACCGAAAAACCTATTTCAATTTCTTTTAAATACTTTAATTTTTCCGAAGCTTCTTCAAAAAGTTGCGCTAAATAGTTTTCCATCTACTCTTCCTCTTTCTCCTCTTCAAGTTCATCAATAACGTCTATTATGTTAGCGTCGCCCCAAAGTCTTTCAAGGCTGTAATGGAGTCTTGTTTCATGCTTAAAAACGTGAACAATAACATCAACATAATCGATTAATATCCAATTGTTGGAAGTTGTACCTTCCTGATTGTAAGGTTTTTCACCCTCTTTCTTCATCTTTCTAATAATTTCATCGGCAATAGCTTTAACTTGTATGTCGGAATCAGCGGAGCAAATGACGAAATAATCGGCAAAAGAAGAAATACCGGTTAAATCCAAAATTTTTATTTCATAACCTTTTTTGGATAAAATAATTTCCGATATATTTTTGGCTAAATCTAATCCTTTCATAAATTTCACCTTAATGGTTTTAGTGTTAAATAATCTCTTCCCAGAACAATTGAAACGTCCAGGAAATAATCTTTATTAATTCTTGTGATAATTCTGCTCCTCGCTACACCAAGAAGTTCGGCTACAAATTCCGCCTTTTTTTTGTTTCCAATTCTATCAATAATAATCGTTTGTTCAACATCAAAATTAGTATAGTTCCCGCTCGATACAACATCAATATTTTTCTTTCTCAAAAAATCCTTAAAAATATCGGCTAATCCGGAAACTCCGCAGCCGTTTAGTACTTCTACTTGAATCATTTCAGTTGGGACAAATTTTTGAGTGATATTTTTTTTCTGTTCAACATTTGTCCCTGAAAGCCTGGAGAAAAATATGTAGAATAAAAAAATCACAATTGCCAAAAGGACAAATATAATAACATTGAGGAGAAGATTTTTCACTCCCGCTTCACTGTTTAGTAAATTTCCGTCGATATTTTTACTCTTTTTGTTTTTTGCCATAATAAAAAATCCTGACTTAAAAGATAAGAATTTCTTTATAGCTGTCCTAAATATTTACGATTTCAAATAAATTCTCCTATAAATCAAACTTAAGAGAGTTATATTATCTGTTTAAAAAACAATTTCCTAAAACAATGCCAACTGATTCGTTTGTGGCTTGCCTACCTCTGTTTATTAATGTTCAGCCACACATCTTTGCAAGCAGAGTTTCACAGACAGATTAAACCCTACAAACAATATCAAATTCAATAAATACCATTAATATTTTACTATCGCTTTCTTTATTCCAAGATGTTTTAGATTGACGGCAGAGAAACGCAATCTATCTGATATTTTTCTTAATGAATTATTATTTGATACAAATGTGGATTAAATTTCTCCACTCAACCATTTATTATCTGGTTACTCCTTTTTCATTAGTTCCAAAATATTAATATTATGTTTTTAATGATAAAACAAATTTTAATTTAATTCGTCTGATAAAAAGTAAAGACTTCAGCGGTTCATAATTAACACTTAATAGGAGGAATAATGAGTCAAGACTTTTATGACAATTTTGAAGAGGAGCCTAAAATTTCATTATCGGATAAATTTGTTGGTATATTTACAGAACCTTCAAATACTTTCGAGAAAATCAAGATTGCCGGGGCTTCGACAATGGATTGGCTATTGCCAATTATAGTTTTTGCGGTTGTAGCCGGATTCATTAATTTTCTTTCATTGAATGATCCTGTGATTAGAATGAAAATTCAGGAAAAACAGATGGAACGGGTAGAAAAAAACTTTAACACCCTCGTTGAAAACGGCACAATCTCTCAAGAAAAAGCTGACGAACAGATAGATAAAATTTCCGAGCAAATGGACGAACAGCTTCAAAAAGGAAGATGGTTACAGCTAATCAGTATTTTCCTTGTTACATTCGTTCTCTTTTTTCTACTAGCCGGCTTTTACTTTTTAGTAATGAAATTCGGATTTAAGGGAAACGGCACCTACAAAGATGCAATGACCGCTTACGGTCTGCCCTATTATATTCTAACAATTTCCTACATTGTAGTAGGACTTACAATGTTTCTATTATCAAAACCTCTGCAAAGTATTAGTGTAGGCGCCTTGCTCGATTACGATTCGGGAACGTTAGTCGGGTTGCTTCTGAACAAGATTGATATATTTGCCATTTGGTTTTATTCGGTAATAGGGATCGGATTTGCAAAGATGTTCAATATTAAATCAACTCAAAAAGTTATTATGTGGATTTTTATAATTTGGATTGGCTTTAGTTTGTTGCTTTATTTTGCGGGACAGTTATTCCCTTTCCTAAAGTTTTTCGGATTTTAATCTTTTGGTTTTCCGTTAATCCTTTTCTGCTGTTGCGGAAAAGGGTTAACAAAATTTTGATGATAATCCGGTACAACTTTCCGGCAAAATTTACTCATATATTATTTATCCAAATTAATTTCAATTTTAAAAATTTTTATTATATTTGAATTGTGTTTTGTATCACAGTATCCGAGGGAATTGGGTATTATATTTGTTCTAAAACTTAAGGGGGTTTTTATGAAACAAGATATTTCGGTTTTATCCGAACAACAAAAAAGTACTAATATGAAAAGTACTTTTAGAAATTTTTTTGTTCTTCCTGTTAGTAGCGGGATCTTTGGGTTTGCGCTTTTTTTCACCATTCTACTTCTTACAAAATTTATTGCTTACGGAATCGGCTCAATCCCGAAATTTATCATCGACTTAGATGATGTTGTTCTTTCGTTAATTGGATTTGTGCTCATGGGCTTAATTAAGTTACTTGAGAATTTTCAAAAAAATTAAATTCTTAGCGTTTTTCCCGAACGAGCTTCAATGTTATTTAAGAGGAGTAATCTTTGATATACTCTAGCATTTTAGTCTAGATAAAGCAACGGGGTTATAAATAATATTGGGCTCTTCGGGATTTATAATATTATTTTAACTAAAACAATAGCTCCTCTTGATTCCGCATTTACATTATTTGTAGAAATCAATTTCCCCGTCATTACATCTTTCAAAATATTCTTCTCTTTAATACTAAGTTCCTTTACTTCCTTGCTCAAATTATTTATTGTAATTACTTCATCCTCATTATTTACTCTTTAATATGCCAAAACTTCTTTTGGGAATTCGGTATTAATGAACTCCATTTTACTGCCGTTACCATTTTGCAAAGCTTTATTGTTTAACATTACATTATTTAATTTTTAAAAAAATTTTTTTAAGAATTGAATTTTTCCCTTCTAAACAAATGTCTTTCGAAAGCCGCAAAAGTACCTACGAGAATATTTTGACTGATGTTTACTTCGTAGATAATTGCATTTCTACTCCATTCCGAATGCTTTATTAATCCTTGTCCGAAAAGAAACGAAGTTGCCCAAACAATTGTTAAAAGAGTCGATAATCTTATTGCTTTTTTCAATTAGTTTTACCAATATTGGTTTTTAAAAAATTAATATACGTTTTCAAGAGGAGCGATGGTAGCAAAAACAGATTATGATTCGGTTACAAGATTTTTTATCAGTATTATAGGAATTGTTTTTATCTCCGTTATTTTGATTGAGTTGAAAGAATTTCTTATCCCTTTTGTTTTCTCAATTTTTCTCCTCTTTCTTTTTGATTCCCTTCATCAAAAATTAAAAACCAAACGAATTCCAATCGGCATTGCATTAGTATTGGATTTATTAATTATCGGTATTGTTATTTTCGGAATTTCTCAATTTATTATTGGCTCCTTCAATCAATTTTCAGCAACAGTTCCCCTTTATGAACAGAAGTTTGATACAATCCTTAATAATTTACTTATTTATGCCGGAATTAAAAATTTTGATATTTCGCAGCTTAATGTTCTATCTATTGTAAACCAATTAAACTTAGATACATTTGCTTCCGGAATTTTATCTTCCACGTTAAATGTTGCAACAACAACAATTCTAATTATCCTATTTTACATCTTTATTGTACTTGGACATGAAAACATGCAGGAGGCTTTCCGAAAAAGAATTGAGATGGCAAACTTAAAGGCAGCAAACAATCATTCCAATTTATTGGAGTCTTGGGATATTACATACAAAAAGATAACACAAAAAATTCAGCATTATTTTTCGGCAAAGTTTCTATTGAGCATTATTGTTGCAATCGGTACAGGAATTATTCTATGGCTGTTTAATATTCACTTTGTTGTTGTTTGGATGATACTTGCTATGCTCCTTTATTTTGTCCCTACTATCGGACCGGCTGTTGCCGTTTTATTCCCAACAGTTATCTCAATCATTCAGTACGAATCAGCCGGCTACACGCTCTTTCTTTTACTTGCTCTTGTTGGTATTCAAACATTGGTAGGAAACGTTATCGAACCTATTTTTTTAGGTGAACGTTTAAATATGAACCCATTGGTAATTCTTCTTTCCTTATTTATTTGGGGTTACATTTGGGGAATAATCGGAATGCTCCTCGCTGTTCCTATTATGTCAATTTTTCAAATCATCTTTTCTCTCTCAAAATCTCCGAACCTTCAATTTATAAGCGCATTGATGGGAAGTGGACAAACGATTGATAATTGAGAATGGATAATGGATGATGGATAATTTATGAAATCTTTAGATTTTCAACCGAAAAAAAGTACTAGCAAGTTTAGAAGTAATTATAAACTTCATGATTTGGCCGAAGATGCAGGAAAGAACTTGCTGGTTCAATTTGGATTTGATTTTAAGCCTTTTGGAGAAGATAGGCGCTTCGAAAGAGTTTGGGAAAAGGGTGAAGATAAACCTGATATTATTATTGATTACAACGGTAAAAAACTACTTCTTGATTGGAAAGGGAAACACAAAGCCAAATGGATTGTTAATAAACGCGCAATTATTTCCTACGAAAAATGGAGTTCAGAACTCAACCTCCCGATTATGATTGCGTTCTTTGTCTTTAACTCTGAAAATAAACTGACCGATAGAAGATTCGCCGTTCTTAACTTACATCAATACAAAGAGTCGCAATCAAGAGAATGGGACAAAAATAAAACCGTACGTTTCACCGATTCACTACCCGTTTTTAATGGGGCAAACATTATTACTTTCTTTACTAACAATTATTCCAATCTAATTATTAAGTAAATTACAAATATACTTTTTATCCCATTTCGAGGTTGATTTTGTTGGATTGTAACTACTTCAATTTTAATATCCACAAGATTTGTTATATTTAACATCTAAATTTTTTGATAAAATTATTGGAATTTTTGTTTAATGTCCGATTCTAAAAAGTTCAAGACTCTTGATGTTGCTACTATTGCATCGGCACATTTTGTTCACGATATTTTCTCATCATTCCTTGCTCCGATTTTACCTTTGCTGATTGATAAACTTGGTTTTTCACTCGGGCTTGCCGGCGTCTTATCTATGATTCAAAGAATCCCCAGCCTACTTAATCCCTTTGTCGGATTAGCCGCAGACAGACTTCCGATGCGTTATTTCTTAATAGCCGCACCAACAATAACGGCAGCCAGCATGAGCTTGCTCGGAGCGGCGCCTTCTTACACTCTGCTTGTAATACTTCTTCTTATGATGGGAATTGGCGCTTCCATGTTTCATGTTCCCGCCCCTGTGATTATCCGTAGTTTAGCAGGCAACCGAGTTGGAAAAGGAATGAGTTTTTTTATGTTCGGCGGTGAAATTGCACGAAGTATCGGACCGATAGTAATTCTGGGTGCTGTTTCGTTATGGGGATTGGAAGGAACTTGGAAGCTTATTCCGGTTGGAGTTTTGGCTTCGGTAATTCTTTTTTTCAGATTAAGAAAATTTCATTTCACTGAAACATTCGCAAACAAAAAGAAAGCAGAAAAAGCCAGTACTACATTAAAAAATCTTTATCCACTTTTTACAAGTATTGCTTTTGCAACATTTTTTATTGCTATGTTAAAAGGAGCTCTAACGGCTTTTCTCCCAACATTCATTACAATGAAAGGTGAAACCGTATGGGCCGGAGGGATTGCCCTTTCGGTGCTTCAGCTTTCCGGCGCAGCAGGTTCGTTTTTGTCGGGGACAATTTCCGACAAGTTGGGAAGACGGAATACTCTGCTGACAATTGTTTTACTTGCACCCGTTTTTCTTTGGGGTTTTGTTTTAACCGACGGAATTCTCTCTTTCATCCTATTGATTTTATTGGGGTTGGTTACTTTTAGCACAACTCCGATTCTTTTAGCTATTGTAAATAATATCACAACCGAACGCCCTGCATTTATTAACGGAGTTTATATTACTATTAACTTCTTTATTGGCGGAGGAGCAATTTTATTAGTTGGAGTTCTGGGAGATATTCTTACTTTGGAAATTACTTACAAGATTGTTGGGACTTCAATTTTACTTTCTGTACCTTTCATTTTTAAAATTGAAAAACAATTATCGCTATAATTAATATTAATATTCAAGGGGGAAATAATGACGTTTAACCCACTCTGCGACGACTTAACATACAACGAAAATAACTTTGCCGTTGTTACAACTTTAACGCTAAAAAGCGAAGGCAAAAAATTGCTCGGTACTATTTTTGCACACTCAGGCAGCAAACCGAGAAAAACAATCCTACTGCTTCACGGCTTTCCCGGTTCTGAATTTGCTTACGACTTGGGACACATTTTTTTAAGAGCCGGTTGGAATGTAGTAAGTTTTCATTATCGAGGAACATGGGGAAGCGAAGGAGAGTTCACTTTTCAAAATGCAATTGACGATGTAAAGAATGTTCTTAACATATTGCATGATGACGGATTGGGCAACGGTTATCATGTTGACCCGCAGAAAATTGTAATGGTAGGACACAGTTTCGGCGGATTTTCCGCCCTTAAAGTTTTATCGGAACAAAACATGGTTAATTACGCCGCCGCTATTGCTCCGTTCAATATCGGGACACTCGGCACTTACTTGCGCGAACATCCGGAATTCTTAGGTGAAGCTGAATCTCGAATGGATTGGAGCGCAAACTTTATCCGAAATTCATCCGGCAAAAAACTGGTCGCCGATATGGTTTCACACGAACCCGATTTTAACTTGATTAGTTTTATTCCGAATTACAAACAAAAGAAAATTTTATTTATCGGCGGAGAGTACGATAATACTTCGGAACCGATTTTCCATTATTATCCTTTTTTAGACGCATTTAGAAATTACCCTTTTCATGAAAATCTTACTTCAAAACTGTTAAAAGATAATCATTCATTTGCCAATACTAGAATTGAGCTTGCCGCTACAATTATTGAATGGCTTAAGAAAATTGAGCCGGAATTTTAATATGCAAAAAAAAGATATGACACCTGACGAATTAAAACGATATGGAGATGAATTCTCATCCTTTATTTCCGATTACTTCAGAAAGTTAGATAGTTTTCCACCTCTTCCCGATATTAATCCGGGTTGGTTAAAAAACAAATTGCCCGATAATCCGCCTGTGAACGGAGAAGACTTTTCCGGTATTATTGATGAAATAAACGAGCTGATAATTCCGGCGCTTACACATTGGAATCACCCTAAATTTATGGCTTATTTTAATTCCACATCTTCTGCTCCCGCAATATTGGCGGAATATCTTTCGGCAGCTTTTAATCAAAACGCAATGGTCTGGAAAACTTCTCCGGCGGCGACCGAGTTGGAAGAAAAAACTTTGGATTGGTACAGACAAATTATCGGCGTTAGCAAACGGTTTACTCCTTTTATTTACGATACCGCATCGGTTAGTTCAATGCACGCACTGGCTTCGGCGCGCGAGAGTAAATTTCCCAATATAGTTCGTAACGAAGGTTTAGCCGGAAACAGTAATATTCCGAAACTTAGAATTTATATTTCGGAAGAAGCTCATTCATCGATAGAAAAAAGTGCCATTACTCTGGGATTGGGATTGCAGAGCATCAAAAAAATTGCGACAAACGAGCATTTTGAGATGGAGATTAGCGAATTATCCGAAGCGATTGAACTTGATAAACAAAACGGGATTGTTCCTCTTGCCGTAGTGGCAACAGTCGGCACTACTTCAAGCACCAGTATCGATCCTGTTAGAGAGATTGCCGAATTATGTAAATCGGAGAATATTTGGCTTCATGTTGACGCAGCTTACGGAGGAACAGCGGCGTTAGTTCCCGAGCTTAGAAATAAAGTTACAGCAGGTTGGGAGGATGCTGATTCTATTGTAGTTAACCCGCATAAATGGATGTTTATCCCTGTCGATTTAAGCGTACTTTTCACAAAAGAACCTCAAACACTTAAAGCCGCTTTTTCACTTGTCCCCGAATACTTAAAAACGGAGGAAGATAACCTCGTTACAAATTACATGGATTACGGACTTCAACTCGGAAGGCGTTTTCGCTCCCTAAAACTTTGGATGACGATTAAATATTTCGGGCGAAACGGTTTAGCGGAAATCATTAGAGAACATATAAAGATTGCCGAAAGTTTCGCCGATAAAATAGATAACTCCGAAAATTTTGAACGGCTTGCTCCTGTTCCGTTCAGTGTTGTTTCGTTCCGCGCTGTTAGTCCGAAGTTAAAATCCGAGAACGAACTGAATTTATTTAACGAAAAGTTAATGAGTGCCATTAACGATACCGGAGAAATCTTTTTATCTCACACCAAGCTAAAAGGGAAATATACAATCCGGCTGGTTATCTCCGGCTTAAGAACTACAAAAGAGGATATGCTTAAAGCGTGGGAAATTATTAATTTTGAATATCTTAAATTGTTGGAAACGTATTAATGCACTTCGATTACAGATTATTGGTCTTCAAAACCGTTGCCGAAAAGATGAGTTTTACTCGTGCGGCAAAGGAACTTTTTACCAGCCAGCCTTCAGTTACAAATCACATAAAAGAACTGGAAAAAGAGGTTGGAGTGCCGCTTTTCGATAGACTCGGAAATAGAATTCACTTGACTGAAGCCGGAAAATTACTTTACGGTTTTGCAGTACAAATTGAAATGCTTTACAAACAATTCGATGAAAAAATATCCGAAATGAGAAATATAAACTCGGGAAATTTACGGGTTGGCGCAAGCACAACAATTTCACAGTTTATTCTTCCCAAAATATTGGCATCATATAAAAGCCGTTTTCCTTCTATTTCGGTAACCTTAAACAATGGCAACAGCGGGCAAATCGAGAAACTGCTGATTGACAAAAAAATTGACATTGGAATAATTGAAGGAAACTCCAACCTGCCCGAAATTAATTATGAAAACTTTTTGAATGATGAAATAGTCCTTGTTGTTTCAGCACAAAACAGATTAATACAAAAAGATGAAATAAATCTTGATGAACTTAAATCTATTCCGCTTGTAATTCGTGAAAGCGGCTCAGGCACTTTAGATGTTGTTGATTCGGCTCTTTCGAAACACAACATGAACCGGAATTCATTGACCATTGAAATGCTGCTCGGAAGTACCGCATCTATAAAAGAGTATTTAAAATACTCCGACTCAGCTGCATTTATTTCGATAAATGCAATCCAAAACGAATTGATTAGAAATGAATTAAGAATTATTGAAATAGAGGATTTTCAGATTTTCAGAACTTTTCAGTTTATTTCTTTAATCGGTAATCACTCTACGCTAATCACACATTTTAAAAATTTTTCTAAACGAGCTACTTTTATTTAATCCGTAATTTACAATTAGTAATTTCACATCCGATGATAGAATGAACCGTTACAAAAATCTAAATTGTA
Source organism: uncultured Melioribacter sp. (assembly GCA_964570865.1). Taxonomy (GTDB): domain Bacteria; phylum Bacteroidota; class Ignavibacteria; order Ignavibacteriales; family Melioribacteraceae; genus WGAL01. The sequence continues at coordinate 295 of CAZMZM010000038.1, read as the reverse complement.
AGATTTTACAAATTATTTTCTTCTCTTGTATTGCCTAATCCACTTTTTAATAGTTTCTGTTCTAATACTCAAATCTTTAGAAACTTGGGAAACAATCATTCTTCATGTTAATACTAAATGAACCGTCTCTTCCTTAAATTCTTTTGTGTAAACTCTTACCAAAATCCATTATTCCTTCGGTAAATAATTACTAATATAATATTCCGGCTTTTCTTTATGTACGCTAATTTGGGAGCAGGGCATTATCACTTATTACATAAACAGTTCCCTTACCTTGTCCTATGGATTTTATCAC
>CAZMZM010000037.1:0-24120 GCA_964570865.1 uncultured Melioribacter sp. | reverse complement strand
ATACCGAAATGGTTTTTAATCAATTTTACTCTAATTTCTTTAATTTTATATCCTGAATATTTATATTAAATATCCTTATAAAAAAAATAGAAGTTATGAGTGATTTAATCGGTAAAACAATACAAGGCTACAAAATAATTCAAGTTCTCGGCCGTGGTGGAATGGGAATTGTTTATAGGGCATACGAGATTAATCTTGAAAGATATGTTGCGATTAAATTCCTCAAGAATGAGATTTTTGATAATCCGAACATGCGTGAACGTTTTAAGCGGGAAGCTAAAAACCAGGCAAAAATGAATCACCAGAACATTGTAACGGTTTACGGCTTTTTGGATTACGAAGGAACGCTCGGAATTGTGATGGAGTATGTTGAAGGAAACAGTTTGGACAAAATTATATTTTCCAAACGGCGGCTTCACATAGATGACGTAATTTATTTGATGAAGCAGATTTTAGATGCTGTCGGGTATGCGCACGCCAAAGGGTTTATTCACCGCGATATTAAACCTTCGAATATTATTATTACAAAAGACGGAATGGCAAAAATTATGGATTTCGGTATTTCGAAATCTATTTTTGACGATTCATCCGTTACTCGAACAGGCGCTAAGGTCGGTACGCCTTTTTATATGAGTCCAGAACAAATTAAAGGACAAAACGTAACTTTCAAAACAGATATTTATGCTTTAGGGTGTACGCTTTACGAGATGATTACCGGAGACCCGCCATTTATGGGGGACAGCGAGTTTGAAGTTTTGGAAGCCCATACAAAAAAAGAGCCTCCGTTAATTCATAAGAAATTTCCTGATATTCCCCCGATTGTTGATGATATAGTTAGAAAAGCTTTAGCCAAAAATTCTGATGATCGTTATAATGATTGCCGTGAGTTTTATTCTGCAATAATAAAATTTGAAAAACTTAAAACTTACAGTCCTGCAGGTGCAGCGTTTGCAACCAGCAAAAAAAAGAAAAGTAAAATATTACCGATTTCAGTTTTTACCGGAATAATTATTGTGCTTTTGGTTGTGATGAAATTGATTGTAACTCAAGTAGATGGAATAATGAAAAGCCCGGATTTGCTTAAATTGGAAAAATACAATCTTAACAATTTTTTCAATTCCGGTGGTGAAATAAATTTTACATCGATGGCTGCAGTTAAAGTTCCTACGAAAAATAACATTAACCATATTGAGTTCGTTACCGATAATATTGGTTTTGCCATGGCTGACTCCGGTCTTTTCCTTAGAACTGTTGACGGCGGTGAAAGTTGGAAGCAAGTAATAATTGTAGGAGAAGATTCTACAAACGTATTTGCAAAAAACAATCTTTATTCCGGCTATATTTTCAATAACGGACTTGGGTATGTGGTGGGGCAAAATGGAACTGTAATAAGAACAACAGACCTATTTCAAACGGCAGAAAGATTGCCTTTTCATACTGTATCTTCGTTGTTTGATATTACATTTATTACGGGAGATGTCGGTGTAATCGTAGGAAGCAAAGGAGCAATTTTCCGTACTGATGATGGGGGTAAAACTTGGTATGCTGTTGATAATCCTTCCAAAGAATTATTATATGATGTGGAATTCCCGGACAAGGATTTGGGTGTGGCAGTAGGTTGGAACGGAACAATTTTAAGAACTACAGATAGCGGATTAAAATGGGAAACTGCTGAAAGCGGGACGAGAAAATATTTAAAATCAATTACTTTTAAAAATGCCGAGTATGCAATAGCCGTTGGCGGAGGTAATAATATCTGGATAACTGATGACGGAGCCGAGACTTGGAAAGTATCTCCAATATCAAACGCAATGTCGCTGAGTAAAGTTAAATTTCTTGATAATATTACTGTTCTTGCTATCGGCAACAGAGGAACAATAATAATTTCAAATGACAGCGGATTAACTTGGAAAAAAGTACAAACCAAATTGTACTATCCTTTTACGGATTTTGAAATAACGAAGGATGGGAAGCTGTTTATTACCGGAGGAAACGGAACTTTATTGAGGATTAACCCAAAGACAAACTAAAACAAGAATATGGAAAAATTTATTATACACGGCGGTAAAAAATTATCGGGCAGTGTTAAAATCAGCGGAGCAAAAAACTCCGCTTTAGTTTTGATGCCCGCGTCATTATTAAACGAAGGAATAAACACTTTTACAAATATTCCCGAAGTAAATGATATTTACACGATGAAAAAATTATTGGCTCATCTCGGAGCCGGAACAAATTTTGAAAAGAATAAAATTGTAATCGATACTTCAAACATTGTTACTCAAGATGCTCCTTACGAGCATGTAAAAAAAATGCGTGCTTCCATTTATGTGCTTGGCCCGTTACTCGCCAAATACGGTTACGCTAAGGTTTCTCTGCCTGGCGGCTGCGCTTGGGGCCCTCGTCCGATTAATCTTCATTTGGAAGCGATGAAGAAATTAGGAGCCGAACTTGATTTGGAAGGCGGCTACATAATTGCCAGGTCCAAAAGACTGCAAGGCGCAAAAATAATTTTTGATATTTCTTCGGTTGGTGCAACCGGAAATACGCTAATGGCAACTGTGCTTGCAAAAGGAACATCACTAATTTCAAATGCATCTATAGAGCCTGAAGTTACTTTGCTTGCTAAATCTCTTGTAAAGATGGGAGCTAAAATAAACGGTATTGGCACTAAAACTCTTGAAGTAGAAGGAGTTGACGGACTTAGCCCGATTACCTGCGGAAATATTGACGATAGAATTGAAGCCGGAACGTTAATGATTGCCGCCGCAATGACGAAAAGTAGAATAAATCTGAATTACAGAAACAAAGAACATTTAGACATATTGTACGATAAACTGAGAGAAAGCGGAGTAAGGCTTAATACGGATGAGTCTGAAATTACTGTTGACGCTGAGGATATTGAAATTAATCCTGTTGATATTGCCACCGGTGTTTATCCCGGATTTCCTACCGACTTGCAAGCGCAATGGCTTGCTTACATGACTTTAGCAAAAGGGGATTCGCGTGTTACCGATAGAATTTACTTTGATCGATTTAAACACGTTCCCGAACTTAACCGGCTTGGAGCCAGTATTTCCTTAGTAGAAAATTCCGCACTTGTTAAAGGTGTTGAAAAATTAAAAGGAGCTAAAGTAATGTCAACTGATTTACGCGCTTCGGCATCCTTAGTATTGGCTGGACTTGCAGCGGAAGGAACGACGGAAGTCCTTCGTATTTACCATCTTGACAGAGGTTATGAAAAGATTGAAGAAAAACTGCAAAAGTTGAATGCTGACATCGAAAGAGTAAAAACCGATGAATATTAATTAATAAAAAAATAAATAATGAATGATATTATATATGGTTTATCAATTGATAGGTCATGGTCGTGAAGTTGTTAAAAGCTAAAATAACGATCCCGACTTTATTAATTGTATTTGATGTTATTGCACAATTTTTTCCGCTAACTTCCACGTTCAGTTATGAATACGCTTTGCTGAATGCTCTGCTTCTTTGGTTTGCCGTTTCAGCATTATTATTCGATTACTGCAAAGGGCGCAGAAAAGATGAGTGTGGATTTGCAGGAATCCCGATTAGTTTTATTGCGGTTGTTATTGCTCCGGTTGTTGTTTCGTTTATCTTCAATGCCTCAGGCAGTTGTCCTTTCTTTTTCGGGATTAAATATTATTTCTGGATTTCGTTTTTCACAGCGTGTTATTCCTACTTATTTACGCTCTCAATTTTTAAAGGGTTTTTCCGGTTCAGAGCCGGAATATTTTTCTCCGTTTCATTAATATTTATCGCACTTCCTTTTATCGAGATTTACAGCTATCCTCAAATATTTTCTTACTCCGTTATCTGGGGCTATTTCCCCGGAACGCTTTATGACGAGTTGATTAGAATTACCTCCGATTTAATTTATTACAGATTAATTCTTCTTTTTCTTTTTGCCGTTATCTACTTTGGGGTTTCGAAAAAACTAACGGCAAAGTCCTTTCTGTTTGGTTTTTTGCTTTATCTCTTTTTTGCGGTTTATGTAAAACCGTTAAATAATTTTGATATAAATAAAACGGTAATCGAAAATGTAACCAAACTTGAAGTCATTTCACCTAATTTTAAAATACATTTCTTTTATGACGTAAGCAAAACAGATGCTATTTATACGGCGTTTGAACATGAATATTTAAGGTCTGAAATCTTAGGAGTTACGGGATTAAGCGGAACAGAGAAAGTTACTTCGTACATTTACAAATCATCGAAACAGAAGGGAAAACTTTTCGGAAGTGCTGCAGCGGATATTTCCAAACCGTGGCAAAGCGCAATCTTCACAGAAAAAAGCACCTCGTCTTCAACATTAAAGCATGAATTGGTTCATGCTTATTCAGCATCGATCGGAACCGGCATAACAAGACTTGCGGCTGATTTCAAACCGGCATTAATCGAAGGGTTTGCGGCTGCTGTTCAAGATGATTATTTGAATCGTCCGGTTAATGAAGTCGCCGCCGCTGTTTACAAGGAAGGGAAGAAAATCAATTTACAAAGGATGTTTTCAGGGTTCGACTTTTTTAAAAGTTCGCCTGCTTTTGGATATCTCTTTGCAGGAGCATTTGTTAAATATTTAATTCAACATTTTGGTATGGATAAATTTTCACATTATTATTCTACGGGTAATTTCTTAAAATCCTACGGAGTAAGTTTTGATGTGGCCGAAAAGAGTTTTTACGATTATCTTCAATCACTTAACGTAAATGAGGAAAAAGAACTTGTTAATTATTTACTCGGCAGCAAATCAATATTCAATAGAAGCTGCAGGCATTACGTTGCTGAAAAAATGGAAGATGCCGAAGGTTTATTGAACTCCGGCCGAAATGAGAAGGCAAGAGTAATTTTTGAAAATTTATTTTTACGTTTTAAGAAACCCGAAGCATTTTTCGGATTGGTGAGATCGTTACTCGAATCGGGAAATGAAAAAAGCGCTTTAAAAATGATTGAGAAAAATTTTCCGGAATTTGAAAAAAGTGCTTTTAAACTTAAGTTTTTGTTGATAGCAGTTCAGGTAAATATTTTAACGGATAATTTTCATAAAGCCCGCGAATTGCTTAAGCAGCTTAATGATGATGCTCCGTTTTATTACTACAAAGAAGTTTCTACACTTTTAATTAATTTGCTGAAAGACTCGACTAACGAGGCAAAATTATATTTGAAGTCGAATGGCAATAATAAAAGGAAAATTCTCTTATCTTTGTTCTCGGAAAAAGGCAAAGAGATTTTCCTCCGGACGGCGCTCCGTTATGCTACGGAACACGATTTGGACATAGTGTTAAACAAAGTTGATGCGACAGATTTTGAATGGAGAACAAACGTTGATTTAAGTAATTATTTTATCAAACACCTTAATTTTGAAAGGGCAAAATATTATATTAATTTGATAAGGAATAAGTATCCTGCAGAAGCCGGGTATATAGTTAACCAATTAAAAAATAAAATAATCTGGTTTTCGGAGAATAAAAAATTGCTCAATAAAATTGAGATTTTGTAAAACAAAAAATAGAAGTATGAATATTAAAATAGAAAGAAAAATAATAGAGAGACTTAATAGGTTTACATTTTGGGATAAATTTCAAGAGACTTCCTCAGAGTTATCGATGCCGGTTTTTTTAGTCGGCGGATATGTGCGCGATATGATTATCGGCAGGGATGATGAACGAGATGAGATGGATTTTCTTGTAATCGGGGACGGTCCACAATTTGCCCGACTCTTGTCCGAGAAACTCGGAGTCAATAAAATCAATATATTCAAGACTTACGGTACTGCACATTTTAAGTTGGACGATTTTAATTTGGAGTTTGTCGGAGCCAGAAAAGAGTCATACAACCGCGACAGCAGAAATCCAATTGTAGAGCCGGGGAGTTTTGAAGAAGATATTAAGCGTCGGGATTTTACGATAAACTCCATCGCCGTCTCAGTCGGAGAAGATAATTTCGGCAAAATGTACGATTTGTTTGATGGAGTAACAGATATTGAAAACGCACTTATCCGTACTCCGCTTGATCCTGATATTACTTTCAACGATGACCCGCTCCGGATTATGCGCGCAATTAGGTTTGCCGCACAACTTAATTTTGCCATTGAAGAAAAGACTCTGGGGGGGATAAAATCGAAAAAAGAGCGTCTGCAGATAATTACACAGGAAAGAATTACAGATGAGTTTCTTAAAATTATGGCTGCACCTGTTCCTTCTATCGGATTAATCCTGATGTACGATACGGGAGTAATGGACGTTGTCTTTCCCGAAATATCAAATCTTGCCGGAGTTGACCAGAGAAAAGATTTTCATCATAAGGATGTTTTTCTTCATACTTGCCAGGTTGTGGATAATGTAGCTAAGGTTAGCGAAAACCTTTGGCTGCGCATAGCTGCGTTGCTGCATGACATTGCGAAACCGAAAACAAAACGCTTTATTGACGGAATCGGATGGACATTTCATGGTCATGAAGAACTGGGAGCCAGAATGATAAAACCAATTTTTCAGAAAATGAAATTTCCTTTATTAAACGAGTCGTATGTTGAAAATTTGGTTAGGCTACATCTGCGTCCGATTGCGCTTGTTGATGAGAACGTAACAGATTCTGCAATCAGACGGTTAATAGTAAACGCGGGAGAAGACCTTGACGATTTGATTACGCTTTGCCGCGCCGATATAACGAGTAAGAATCAAAAAAAGGTTCAGAAATATCTGAGTAACTATAATCGAGTTATGGAGAAGGTTAAAGAAGTTAGGGAAAAAGATAAACTTCGTGCTTTTCAGTCGCCTGTGCGCGGAGATGAAATAATGGAGATTTGCGGATTAAAGCCCTCTAAAAAAGTCGGAGTTGTGAAGACTGCAATTGAGGAAGCGATTTTGGAAGGAAAAATTGAAAACACATACGAATCCGCTCGTGAATATCTTGAACAAATAAAAGATAAACTCTGTTTGGATGACGAAAAAAAATAAGTTTGAAATTTTTCTATTGTCCGTTTTTAATTTTTGTGTACTTGTGAAAGTAGTCAGAACATTAATAATTGAATAAAATCAAAAATATTTTATTCGGTTTTATTCCTTACATTAATATTTGATTCGAAATTTTGCTATATTGCAAAATTATATTTAAGCGGAATTATTTCTGTATTTTTTGTAAAAAGTTACAAAAGGTTTGTAGATAAATCGGGTTTTCTTAAATTAGTTTAATATTTAAATTTGCAATAATAAGGAACTGTTGGATGTCGGGAAAAGTTAAGCGTGAAAAGTGGGGTTCTAAAGTCGGATTTATTTTAGCTGCAGCAGGTTCGGCAATCGGGTTAGGAAATATATGGAAATTTCCATACATAGCCGGAGCTAACGGCGGAGCAGCATTCATATTTATCTATCTGTTCAGTATTTTAATAATCGGGCTTCCTGTTTTAATTGCCGAAGTTTTAATCGGAAGAACTACCAGCCGTAATCCTGTCGGGGCTTTCCGCGAACTCTCGCATGGTTCAAAGTTTTGGACTGCGGTGGGTGGGATAGGAGTACTTGCCGGCTTTCTGATTCTTTCATACTACGCTGTTGTCGCAGGATGGTCGCTCGGATATATAGTTGAATCAATTAAAGGTGTTTTCTTCGATTTTAAAACGCCTGCAGAAGCGGGGCATTATTTTACATCTCTAATTTCTAACGTTTGGTGGATTGTAGGTTATTTTGCTCTTTTTATGGCGCTCTCAATGTTTGTTGTTATTTTCGGAGTTCAAAAGGGAATTGAAAAAGGGAGCAAAATTTTAATGCCGTTGTTGTTTGTTCTTATGTTGGTTCTTGTAGTTCGCGGATTAACCCTTGACGGAGCTTCGGAAGGAATGAAATTTTTGTGGAAACCGAACTGGAGTGCAGTAACCGGCGAAACTATTTTGTTGGCACTCGGACAAGCTTTCTTTACCTTGTCGTTAGGGATGGGCGCTATGCTTACCTACGGGAGTTATATGAGTAAAGAGGACAGCATTCCTATTTCAGCATTTGAAATTGTTACTCTCGATACGTTGATAGCGTTGTTTGCCGGAATCGCAATTTTTACGGCTGTGTTTGCTACCGGCTTGCGTCCTGATTCCGGTCCCGGATTAATATTTTATACTCTTCCGATTGTGTTTACAAAAATGCCCGGCGGGTATATTTTCTCAATCCTCTTTTTTATTCTGCTTTCAATAGCAGCATTAACATCCGCAATTTCACTGCTTGAGGTAATCACTGCTTATTTTGTTGATGAAAAAGGATGGGCACGAAAAAAAGCTGTCTTGGTCTTTGGAACGATTACATTTATTATTGGGTTGCCGAGCGCACTATCATATAACCTGCTTTCCGATGTCCATTTTTTCGGACTCAATTTTTTTGACTCTGTTGATTTTCTGTCGGCTAATATTTTGCTTCCGGTCGGCGGATTTCTAATTGCTATTTTTGTCGGATATTTTTGGAAACCGGAAAATGCGATTCCCCGATTAAAACAAGGGGCTGAAGAGTTTATTGAAAAATATGGTTGGTTCACAAAATACTGGGTCATTTTTATTAAATATTTTGCTCCGGTTTTGATTGCAATCGTATTTCTTAAATCTATTGGTGTTATCTAATATAGAGACGGAATTATTATGAAAAACAGAACTAAATACGGGCTTATTTCTTTTTCGGTAATTTTTATCGTTTTACTGGTAGGAGGAATTGGATTTTATGAAGCGATTTGGTCGTTTCCGGGTAATTTCGATTTTATTAGAAATATTCCCTCTAAAGATCTTCCTTTGGGGATAATCCCACTAATGGTGGTAGCCCTTGTCGGTACCGGAATTTATATTACCATAAAACTTGGAGTTCCGCAAATTAGATATTTGTGGCACGGAATAAAAGTAACGGCAGGTAAATACGATGACCCGAATGACAAAGGAGATTTGAACCATTTCAAAGCTCTCGCTACAGCCCTTTCCGCTACGGTCGGAATCGGAAATATTGCCGGTGTTGCTACGGCGCTTTATTATGGCGGACCCGGCGCTTTGTTTTGGATGTGGGTTACAGCATTTTTCGGAACATCGTTAAAGTTTGCAGAAAGTACTTTGGCTTTGAAATACAGAGAATATGATTCAAACGGTAACACAGCCGGCGGACCAATGTACACAATCGAAAAGGGACTTGGAGCTAATTGGCGCTGGATGGCTGTGGCTTTTGCAAGTTTTGCAATTATTTGTTCTTTTGCAACGGGTAACGCAATCCAAGCGTTTACGGTTTCAGACCAAATTTACTCCGAATTTGCCAATGTACTCGGTACTCAGGTGTTTTTAACGCATAAGATTTTAATCTTCTCAGGTTTCGGAGTTTCGCCTCTTCAATTTATTAACGGAGTTGTACTGGTATTAATTATCGGTGCAGTTATTATCGGAGGAATAAAAAGAATTGGAAATGTAACCGGATTTCTTACTCCGTTCATGGCAGCATTTTATTTTATTGCGGCGGCATTGATTTTATTGGCTAATTTTTCAACAATAGGTGAAGCTTTCGGACTAATTTTTAAGTACGCAATAAACCCTCCGGCACAAATAGCGGGAGTTGGAGGCGGAACATTTTTAGTTTTTATGAATTCTATGCTTTGGGGAATTAAGCGCGGACTTTATTCCAACGAAGCCGGACAAGGGAGTGCCCCGATTGCACACTCGACGGCTAAAACAAAATACCCTGTTCGTGAAGGCGTTGTTGCAATGCTTGGTCCGTATATTGACACCATTATTATTTGTTCGCTAACCGGATTAGCGATAATTACTACCGGCGCATGGCATCATACTCAGTTTTACGTTGAAAGAATTAATCCTAATTTTGCCGGAGAGCTGATGAATAGTTCCGTTCTTACAGCCTACGCTTTTAAACAAGGGTTAGCTTGGCTTTTCCCTTACGGAGATAAAATTATTACGATTACCGTTGCTTTGTTTGCAATCTCTACTGCAATCAGCTGGTCGTTTTACGGTGATCGAGCTACCGAATATTTATTCGGAGAAAAGGCAATCCCTTATTACAGATGGATGTTTTTACTCTTTGTTTTTCTTGGTGCAATTGCTCAGCTCGAAGCGGTTTGGGGATTTGGAGACGCCGCATTGGGATTTATGACATTTCCTAATCTTATCGCAATAATATTACTTGCACCCAAACTTAAGGAAATGACGAAGGAATATTTTTCGGCTAAATATGAAGAGATTAAAAAATAATTGAATTATTAAAGTAAAATATTTGGAGATAAGATGGCTACAAATAAAATTAAAGGAAGAATTGCAATTCTAACCGGCGGTGGCGACGTTCCGGGATTGAACCCTGCAATTCGCGCAATAACAATACGCGCTATTCGTGAAGGATATGAAGTTTATGGCATTCGTCGCGGCTGGGGCGGAATAATTGACCTTGTCAGGGATGAAAAATTTGATAACTCCGGTAATGTACTAAAGCTAAGTGAAGAGCTTGTAAACAGAACCGGAAGAACCGGCGGAACTTTTCTTCATACTTCAAGAACGCGTCCGTCAACTGTCCCGAAAGATTTAGTCCCTATTCACCTTCGGGATACTTACAATGATGACGTAAACGACTTGACACCGGAAGTTATTAAAAACCTGGAATTTCTCGGGATTGATTACCTGATCCCGATTGGCGGGGATGATACTTTAAGTTACGGTGTTCGTCTTCATCAAGAAGGCATGAAAGTTGTCGCAATTCCCAAAACGATGGATAACGATGTTCCCGGAACCGATTACTGTATTGGTTTCAGTACTTGTGTTACCCGAACAATTGAAATGACTCATAATCTTCGTACTTCTGCAGGCTCGCACGAAAGATTTTTGGTAATTGAAGTTTTTGGCCGTTACGCAGGATTTACGGCACTGCTGCCAACTATGGCAGGTGCGGCAAACCGTTGTGTTATTCCCGAGTTTCAGTTTGATATTGACAGACTGACGGAGCTAATGGTTCAGGACAGATATACAAATCCGAGTCAGTATTCTGTTGTGCTCGTTTCCGAAGGGGCTATGCCAAAGGGCGTTGACGACATGGTGTTTGAAAATGATGAAAAAGATATGTTCGGACACAAAAAGCTTGGTGGTATCGGGGATGTAATTTCACAAAAACTTAAAGAGCTTTCGCCTAAATTTAATGAGGGGAAAAGGGTAAATGTAATCAATCAGCGCTTAGGTTACTTAGTTCGCAGCGGAAATCCTGATGCAATTGATTCTATTGTGCCGATGGCATTTGGGAATCTTGCTTTGGATTTGATTTTGGAAGGAAGAACCGGAAGGTTGGTAACACTCAAAAACGGGCGTTACGATAATCAGCAGATTGAAGTGATTACAAGCTTTAAAAAATCGGTTGATGTTTCTAAATATTACAATACCGATAGACTCCGTCCTTTCTACAAAAGTTTTGAATACAAACCTTTGTTTATTATGGCAAGCGATTAATTTTTTAAGTCCCCACTTTTTTTTACGGGGACTTAATTTTTTAATACAATTTCCGATAATTAATAAATAACTTTATATTAATAAACTGAATAATATATTTTAGGGAATCGTAAAATGGTACAGGGTTCTAAGCTAACTACTTTGCTTCAGTTCAACGGAATGATTCAGCACGCGCGGGACGGCAAAGATATTTTTGTTGATGAATTAAGTAATTTTTTAGTTCAAGAATTTGAGCTTCATGCCCTTGCTATATTTAAACTCGATGGGGGTAAACTTGTTTTACTCGGGAAATCCGGTAGTGTAAAAAAAACATATCAAAACGGTGCTTCTTTTCAATCTGAGAACTGTGTTGACTTTAATTCTACTGAAGAGTTTACAATTAGCAATAATTCGGATTGTTTATTGTCTATTAGCGATGTTTCGGCTTATGAGGTTTCTGTTTCATTCAGGCTAAATTTAACAACGAGTATTTTAATGCGGGTTGCAAAACAAAACACGTTTTTGCCAAATGAATATGAAGCCGTTAAAATTCTTTCTCAGTATGTTAAAAATTTACTGCATATTTGGTTGAGTGCACGCGGCGGAATATTAACCAGCGAAAAAAATATTCTTAATCTTGTTACTTCCGTTACACAGGAAGTACGTTCGATTTCCAATACTATTGTAGGTTCTATTTCCATATTAGGTGATCAAACTATTTCACCCATGCAAGCCTCCTATATTGATACTCTGAAGAATAATTCTCATAAACTTCTTCTTACTATTAATGAATTCAATGAAATAATGAAATACCAGAACGGGGATGTTCAGTTTAACTATACAGATGTTGATATTAAGACTATAATCAAAGAATTGATTGATGTCTTAAATGGAAAGATGCAGCATCAAAATATTTCATTTTATTTTACTCCCGACAAATCATTACCCTCAAAAATTTCGATTGACGAACAAAAGTTCAAACTATTTTTTAATCAACTGTTAACTATACTCTCGCAGATAGTAAATGTAGGAAAAATTGAAATAGTCGGAAAAGTAGATTCAAATAATCTTGTGGATTTCCAAATTAAAGATTCTGCGAAGGCAGCGTTCTCAAATTTCACACCTCAGATATTAGAACCTTTCGGAGTACAAAAATTTGTCGATTTAACCAAGTCGGCTGTGAGCGGATTGTCATTTGTTTATTTATCGACATTAATTGAAAAACTTGGCGGGAAATTATTCTTTAATGAAGATCAAACTGAAGGGAATTATTTTGCTATTACTCTAATTCCCAAATTTACGGCAGGCGTTCAGAGTCAGCTTTCATCGTTACCTCCGGTTACTGCAGAACTTAACTCAATTCTTGTAATCGAAGATGATTATGCAACCTCCAAACTCCTCTCCAATTATTTGGTTAAATGGGGCTACGATCCTACAATTGTAAATAATGAAGAAAAAACATTAGAACTGCTTGAAAAAGAAAAGTTTTTGGCGGTTATTTTGGATATTGAACTTCCAGGTGTCAATGGAATGGAATTGCTTCGCAAAATAAAGAAACATCCTAACATGAAAGGGACTCCGGTAATTGTTTGTTCCGTTGAAGTTGAAGAACAGAAAGCCTTTATGATGGGCGCGATGGAATATTTTTCCAAGCCTATAAATTACAATCACCTTGTCGAAGTGCTCACAAGTTATAAACTTCATAAAAATTCAACAGTACTTTGTGTGGATGACGATGTCCCGACGCTTAATTTGGTAGCACAAGCCGTAAGTACTGCAGGTTTTAAACCTTTGGCTGAGCATATCTCGGCTAACGTGATGAACTTGATTAAGGATAAAGATATTGATTTGGCGATCGTCGATTTGGATATGCCTCATCCTAACGGCTTTGAACTGATAAAATTGATTAAATCGGAAGAACGTTTTAAGAATCTGCCAATCATAATTTACACCGGTAAAGAAGACTTTGCAGAAGATTTGCAAGAAATCGATGGCTTGTTTGATGATCTATTAAGTAAGAAAAGTACAAATATCGAAGATTTAGCCGATACAATTAAAGCTATGATCAGCCGTTACGAACAGCCGAAAACCGTTGAAGAGGTTATTCACGATACAGCCGATGATGATGTTCGAATACTATTTGCCGAAGATTACAAACATTCGCAAATTATTGTAACTCGGCTTTTAAAGAAAAACGGATTTGAAAATATTGCCGTAGTCGAAAATGGAGAGGAAGCAGTTAAGCTTGCGGAAAAGGAACGTTTCGATATAATCTTGATGGATATGCAGATGCCTATCATGAACGGTTTTGAAGCAATTGAGAAGATTCGTCAAATTCCTGAATATCAAGATACTCCGATAATATCTCTTACGGCTTTTGCAATGAAAGGGGATAGGGAAAAATGTTTGGATGCAGGGGCAACGGATTACATCCCGAAGCCGATAGACAGCAAAGAATTTATCGAAAAAATTAAATATTACGCCCAGCTGAAAAACAGAAAACAATAATAAACCTGAATTGTTGTAATAATATGCCGAAGAAAAAGGGGAAATATTTCTCTTTCGTGGGTTAGATTATTTTACACATAATTTTCAATAATATCACCCTTTCGGACTTCGCCTAAAGCCTTAAATAAAGCAGATTCATTTTTTGTTTCTGATCTATAGTTTGTAGTAAACTTAGATATTGTTTTACAATCCGATTTTAGTTCGGATTAGTGTCAGATAAAAATTATTTTCTTAAAATTGATTTTCCCCTTTTTCGAATTGTTTGACATACCTTTATTTTTTCATTATATTTTGTATCTGTATCAATTTAAAATAAAAAGTAATTAATATGAATTTTGGCCCTAGAATTTTTTCCGGTTCATCAAATAGTTTGTTGACTGAAAAAATAGTGGATTATCTTGGTATTGATCCGGGAAGAGTTGAGCTAAAGAGATTTAGCGACGGTGAAATTTGGACTAAGTATAAAGAAAACATCAGAGGCAGAGATGTCTTTATTGTTCAGTCCACAAACCCGCCTGCTGAAAATTTACTTGAATTGCTTATTATGATTGATGCGGCAAAAAGGTCTTCCGCTAAACGAGTTACGGCTGTTATTCCTTATTTTGGTTACGCCAGACAGGATAGAAAAGACCAACCGCGTGTTTCGTTAGCTGCCAAATTGGTTGCTAATGTGTTAACGCACGCAGGAGCGGATAAAATAATTTCGATAGATTTGCATGCTCCTCAAATCCAAGGTTTTTTTGATATACCATTTGACCATCTTTATTCATCCCCGATTTTTTTCAGGGTGTTTGATGAGCATGTCATTAATCTTGCAATAGTTTCTCCCGATGTGGGGGGAATAAAATTAGCACGGGCTTATGCAAAAAGGCTGCATGCTAATTTAGTTGTAATTGATAAAAGGCGTCCTACGCAAAATGTTGCCGAGGTGATGAATATTATTGGAGAAGTTGAAGGTAAAAACGTTCTTTTGGTAGATGATATTATTGATACTGCGGGTACATTTGTAAGTGCGGTAAAAGCATTAAAGGAAAGAGGTGCATTAAAAGTTTACGGAGCGGTTACTCATCCGGTGCTTTCCGGAGCTGCTTATGAAAGGATTGAAAACTCTGAAATTGAAAAACTGTATGTTACAGATACAATTCCGCTGAAAAAAGATTATACAGGAAGTAAAATAAAAGTAAGGTCAAGCGCTAATATATTGGCTGAAGCAATTTTACGTTCCAACAGAGATCAATCTGTAAGTTCACTATTTGATAATAATAAAAATTAAATGATAATATAAAGAGGTAATGAATTATGGCTGAAATTAAGATTAATGCAAAATCGAGAGATTTTAAGACTAAAGGTGAGTTAAATCAGGCTAGGAAAGCAGGTATGGCGCCGGGCGTATTTTATATTAAAGGAAAAGATCCTGTTTCCATTATTGTAAATGCAAATGAATTGAATCCGCTCATTTATACATCTGAAAATCATGTTGTTAATTTAAGCATAGATGAAGGTGAAAGTATTCTTTGCTTGCTTAAGGATGTTCAGTTTGATCCGGTTAGCGAAAAAGTTATTCACTTTGATTTGTACGGAATGACAATCGGTGAAGAAATTGAAGTTGAAGTTCCTCTTAACTTTGTCGGTGATGCAATCGGCGTTAAAAAAGGCGGAAGAATACAGCAGGCATTACATAAAGTTAATGTTAAATGCTTACCAAAATATTTCCCTGAATCTATCGAAGTTGATCTTACTAACTTGGATATGGGACAAACAATCACAGTTGCAGATTTGAATGTTGAAAATATTACATTTTTGCAGACAGAAGATACTTTGTTGGTTTCATGCTTAGCTCCGGTAGAAGAAGAGGCAGAAGTTGCAGAAGATGAAGTACCAGTTGCAACCGAGCCTGAAGTAATCGGTAAAGGCGGTTCCGACGAGGAGGAATAACAAATCCTTAGCAAACCTAAAATAATTTTCGGAATCGGAAATGTTGGTCGGAAATATACCGGAACGCGGCATAATATCGGTTTTGAAATATTAGATAGATTTGCGGAAAAACATAAACTTGAGTTTGTACCCGGAAAAGGGTCATACTATATTGCGGGGAGCAAAGATTTATTTGCTTCCCCTTTTTATTTGGTAAAACCGACAACTTATGTAAATCTATCGGGAGTAGCTGCTCTGGAATTAAAAGAGGTTGCCGATTTCGAGATTAAAGATTTTTTGGTTGTTGTTGATGATATTAATTTGCCTCTCGGTAAAATTAGGATTAGATCCAAGGGGGGAGACGGCGGCCATAACGGATTAAACTCCATAATTTATTCGTTGGAATCAGACCAATTTCCGAGATTAAGAATAGGGATTGGAAATGATTTTGAGGATGGATTTATGGCAGATTACGTATTGAGTAAGTTTAATAATGATGAAAGAGAAATAATTAATGAAAAAATCAATTTTTCTTTGCAATTAATTGAAGTTTTCATAAAAGAGGATTATGTTGCAATGTTAAATTTTTTCAGCAAACTCACTAAAGGAATAATCTAAATCAGAGGTAACCAAATGGATGCTTTATTTTACCTGATTCCCATCGCAGGCGTTTTAGCTTTGCTCTATTCCGGTTTTAAATATGTTTGGATAACCAAACAAGATGCCGGTACTGCTACAATGATCGAAATATCCGGTCATATTAAGGAAGGCGCTATTGCATTTTTAATGGCAGAGTACAAAGTGCTTGTAATTTTTGTAATTTCCGTCGCTCTTCTTCTTGGCTTTGCAAATGCAGGGAAGGCAGATTCGTCATGGGTAATTGCAATATCATTTATTGTTGGCGCTACGTTTTCAGCGCTTGCAGGATATTTGGGAATGATGTCCGCAACTATTTCAAATGTAAGAACTACTCAAGGAGCCAGGAAAGGTTTAGGCCCTGCACTTAATGTCGCTTTTTCAGGCGGTTCAATTATGGGAATGAATGTTGTCGGGCTTGGTGTAATTGGTTTAAGTGTTTTATTTGCAATATATTGGGATACAGGATGGGATATTGCGAAAGTAATTAATGTGTTAACCGGTTTTTCACTTGGTGCATCATCGATTGCGTTATTTGCACGCGTTGGTGGTGGAATTTATACTAAGGCAGCAGATGTTGGAGCCGACTTAGCCGGAAAAGTTTATGAAGGAATTCCCGAAGATGATCCTCGTAACCCTGCCACTATTGCAGATAACGTTGGTGATAACGTTGGCGACGTTGCAGGTATGGGAGCCGATTTGTTTGAATCATACGTCGGAGCTATTGTAGGGACAATGGTTTTAGGCGCAATTTTTATTGATAAATTAGGCTTGTCAGCAGTTATTCTTCCTCTTGCTATTGCGGCAACCGGAATTGTACTTTCAGTATTGGGAACATTTTTTGTTCGCGTTAAAGAAGGTGGAAATCCTCAAAAGGCATTAAATGCGGGAGAATTTGGAACTACAGGTCTTATGATTATAGCTCTATACTTTTTAGTTACACAATTTTTGCCTTCAACTTGGACGTTTGAAGGATTCAATTATACTAATATGGGTGTTTTTTGGGCTACAATAATTGGTTTGGTAGCCGGTACTCTTATCGGATTAATTACCGAATATTATACAGGTATGGATTATAAACCTGTTCAGCACATTGCCGAACAATCCATAACAGGCGCTGCAACAAATATCATCGCCGGTTTGGGAACCGGAATGGTTTCTACTGCGCTTCCTATCATTATTATAGCTGCTGCAATTATCGGAGCATTTGAATTTGCACAGTTATACGGAATTGCAATTTCCGCTGTCGGTATGCTGTCAATCACCGGTATCCAGCTTGCTGTTGATGCTTACGGACCTATTTCGGATAATGCCGGAGGTATTGCGGAAATGGCTGAATTACCAGAGGAAGTTCGTAACAGAACAGACAGATTGGACGCTGTCGGAAATACTACCGCTGCAATCGGTAAAGGATTTGCAATCGGTTCGGCAGCATTAACCGCACTTGCTTTGTTCTCCGCATATATGCACCAGGCTGATGTTAGAACAATCGATTTGGCTAAACCAATAATTATGGGCGGTTTATTCTTTGGAGCAATGCTTCCTTTCTTGTTCTCATCAATGTCGATGCAAGCGGTTGGCCGTGCTGCAAGTCAGATGATTGAAGAAGTCGGAAGACAATTCAGAGAAATTAAAGGCTTGCGCGAAGGTACTGCAAAAGCTGAATATAAAAAATGTGTTGCTATTTCAACAAAAGCCGCAATTCACGAAATGGTTTTGCCCGGCGTTTTGGCGGTTTTCTTGCCGGTAGTTGTTGGCTACTTAAGTAAAGAAGCTTTAGCCGGAATGTTGGCCGGACTTACGGCAAGCGGCGTATTGATGGCAATATTTCAAGCAAATGCGGGCGGTGCCTGGGATAATGCTAAAAAGAAAATTGAATCCGGCTTGACAGTTGACGGAAAAACTTACGGAAAAGGTTCCGAAGCCCATAAAGCAGCTGTAGTCGGCGATACTGTTGGGGATCCGTTCAAAGATACTTCCGGCCCTTCATTAAATATTTTAATTAAATTGATGTCAGTGGTTTCCTTAGTTATTGCACCATTGATTAAGTAATAAAAAAGTTATATATTTAAACTTGTATTTTAAATAACCCTGCTCTCCGGTCTAAAGCCGGAGAGCCTTTTTTCTTAAAGTCCAAAGGGAGGTTCTTTAATGAAACAAAAACACTACGAAAGCGTTGTGATTATCAACGCTATCTTGGAAGACGACAAAGTTGATGCGGTCGTAAAAAAAATCCAAGAAACCCTCACTAACGGCGGCGCAGAAATTGTTGACGTTGATAAGTGGGGACGCAAAAGATTAGCCTATCCAATTAAAAAACAGAAAACCGGTTATTACGTCGTGCTTCGTTTTAAAGCCGAACCGAGTTTTATCGCAAAATTGGACCGCTTCTATCGTTTGGATGAAGACATTTACCGTTCTCTTACGGTTATTCTCGATAAAGAAGCACTCGCCTACATCGCAAAGAAAAAATCCGAAGCTGAAAAAGAAGCTGCTGAAAAGGTAACGGTTCAGAATGAAGAAGTATCTGTTGCCGAGCCGAAGGCAGATGAAACTGTTGCAGAAACAGTGGAAACAGTTTCCGAATCGGATGTAGAGGCAGCTGAAAAAGTTGAAGAGAAAACAGAAGAGTAAAGAGGAGGTAACGAATGGCAGAATTAAAAATGCCCGAATTGAATAGCGTGGTCATTGCAGGTAATTTAACAAAAGATCCGATATTCAGAGCTACTTCCAACAGCACTCCTGTTGTTAATTTTCATGTTGCCGCTAACAGACGTTATAAGGATAGCAATAACCAATGGCAAGAGGATGTTTGCTACGTTGGTGTTGTTGCTTGGAACAAGTTAGCTGAAAGTTGCCGTTCACGTTTGCAAAAAGGAAGCGCTGTGCTTATCGAAGGCGAACTTCAGAGCCGCACTTTCAGAATGGAAGATGAAAGAAGTCGTACAATTGTTGAGATTAAAGCAAAACGTATTCAGTTCCTCAACAAAGTACAGAGAGATTCGGGCAACGATAACGATGCGAAAGTCGAGGATAATGTGATAGAAGAAATTAGTTTTGAAGAGAACTCATTTGATAAGTTCTTGACAGACGAAGAATCAAATTTGATAAAAGAATAATTGGAGAAATAGAATGAAGGCTAAAAGAGTAAACAAGCGTGTAATCGAAGGTTATATTGATTACAAAGAGCCTAAAAAGCTTTACAAATTCATTTCCGATCAAGGAAAAATAATTCCCAGACGAGTTACGGGATTGAGCGCAAAACAACATCGGCAGTTAGTACGCGCTATTAAAAGAGCTCGCCAAATTGCATTATTGCCGTTTGTCTCAGACGCAATTAAATAAGTGGAGGATTAGTAGATTATGAAAGTTATATTAAGAAAAGATTTTTCCCAGCTTGGGAAAATCGGCGAAGTTGTTGATGTAAAAGCCGGATACGCACGTAACTACCTCATTCCGAGACAAATTGCTTATTTGGCAACCGAAAGTAATATCAGAGCTTTGGAAGAAGAAAAGAAAGTTGTTGCTAAAAAGGAAGCCGCTAATTTGGGCAATGCCAGGAATTTGGCAGCAGAATTAGAAAAACTTTCAGTTACAATTCCTGTTAAAGTCGGCGAAGAAGAAAAACTTTTCGGCTCGGTAACTACTCAAATGATTGCTGAGGCAATTAAAGATAAAGGTTTTGAGATTGATAAACGGAAAATTGAAATTCCGGAACCGATTAAAGCTTTGGGTATTTACACGGTTAACGTCAAGTTACATTCTGATGTTACGGCATCGGTTAAAACTTGGGTTGTAAGAGAGTAATTAAAAAATATTGAGGCTCCAATTTTTATTGGAGCTTTAATTTATTAATAAACAGAATTAATTTTAATAATAAATAAGAAGATATATGAAAGAGTTTAGATTTAAACTAATAATGATTTTAGCGTTCATAGGACTTAGTTTATATTTGTTATATCCTACTTATCAGGATTATCAGAACACTAAGGAAATTGAAAAGAACCTTACTAAGTTTGAAAAAGAGATTAAGGTCAAAAATCCTACGATCTCCGAGGCTAAACTGCAAAATCTAATCGCTTTTAAGGAAGACAGTATCCGTGTCAGTAATCCTTCCTTTAAAGATGCCAGGGAAAAAAGATTGAAACTTGGTCTTGATTTGCAGGGTGGTATGTATTTGGTGTTGGAGGTTAATACCGGAAAACTTCTTGAAAAATTAGCAAACGACCCGGATGAAACTTTTAATAAGCTTTTAGCTCAGGCTGAAAACGAAGCAAAAATAAGCGATGTTGATATTGTAAACTTGGTTGCCGAAAAATTAAAAGCGAAGAAAATACGATTAAGCAGATATTTCGGGTCTATTCGCGAAAGTGATGACCAAATAATTAAAAAGCTTCGTAAGCAGGAAGCTGATGCCGTAAAACGCGCAATTGAAATTATCAGTAACCGTGTAAACCAGTATGGAGTTTCCGAGCCCAGTATTCAACCGCAAGGTTCAAGGCGTATTATTGTGGAGTTACCGGGTATTGCAAAAGAAGAAGAAGCAAAAAGATTGCTGCAAGGCCGTGCATTACTTGAGTTTACGTTACTTAAAGAGCCTAAGTTTACATTTAAGGTTATGAATGCGATCGATAAGCACTTGGCTGAAGTATTAACAACTCAGGATCAGGCAACTAAGGACAGTTTAACGGCTAAAGATTCAACAGGGCAACTTAGCGAAGAAGAGTTTGCCGTAAAGCATCCTTTTTACGCATTGGCAATGATTAATCCCAAAAGCCAAAATGCAGATGCCTTCGTGAAAGAAAAAAATATTTCAAAATTGAAAAATTATCTTTCACGTCCCGATGTTAAACAGCTGATACCTGACAATATAAAATTTGTTTTCAGTGCTAAACCGATTACAACGGAAAACGGTGAAAAGATTTTCAGATTGTATTTGGTAAACAAAACACCTGAATTAACCGGCGGAGTAATTACAGATGCACAGGCAAATATTGATCCTCAAACTACTTCTCCGATTGTAACTATGCAGATGAATTCAGAAGGCGCAAGAGATTGGGCGCGAATTACCGGCTCGAATATTGGCAAACGGATTGCAATAATTCTCGATGGAGTTGTTTATTCTGCACCTGTAGTGCGTGGTAAAATTCCCGGCGGACGTTCTCAGATAGAAGGAATGGCTGATTTGGAAGAAGCAAAATTACTTGAAATTGTTCTTAAAGCCGGCGCATTGCCCGCACCTATTGATATTATTGAAGAAAGAACCGTTGGACCGTCATTAGGTCAGGATTCAATTCATCAAGGATTTTTATCAACCATAATCGGATTCCTCGTTGTTGCCTTCTTTATGGTATTTTACTACCGTACAGCCGGTTCAATCGCTGATTTGGCTTTGTTCCTTACATTGCTTTTTGTAATGGGTATTCTTGCCGGATTCCATGCAACACTTACTTTGCCGGGTATTGCCGGTATCATCTTAACTATCGGTATGGCTGTTGATGCAAACGTTCTGATTTACGAGCGTATTCGTGAAGAGATGCAAACCGGTAAGACGCTAAAAGCCGCAGTAACTGCCGGATTTGAAAATTCCTATTCTGCAATTTTCGACTCGAACTTAACAACATTCTTTACCGGAATTATTCTTTACCAGTTCGGTAGCGGTCCTGTTCAGGGTTTTGCTCTTACACTTATGATTGGTATTGTTTCCAGTTTGTTCGCAGCGTTAGTTGTATCAAGACTAATTTTTGATTTGATGGTTAAGAACGGGCATAAAATTAACTTGGGATAATAGTTTTAAGGAGATATAAAATAAATGCGAATATTTAAAAATATAAATTATGAATTTTTAGGAAACAGAAAGATTGCTTATGCAATTTCCGGGACCTTAATCGTGCTTGGTTTGATTAGTCTTATTATTCGAGGCTTATCTTACGGTATTGATTTCAAAGGCGGTAGTGAAATTGCATTAGGATTTGAAAAACCTGTGGATATTGCTAAAGTTCGTGAAAACATTAATAACATCGGACTTGGAAAAGTTGAAGTCAAAACTTTTGGCGGAGAAACGGGCGTGTTGGTTAGAACAGAGCTACAATCAATCCCTAAAAACATTTTCCCGAAAGTAGTTAATTCAATTACAACCGCAATTAAGCAATTACATTCCGATATAAAATTTCAAATAGTGGATTCAACTTCGAATTCAATTACAATCGAATTTGATAATAATGAAATTGCCTCTCAAGTTTCAAATGAACTTTTCAGACAGGGATTTCAAACATCTAAATTAGATGAAAATAACATTACTAAAGATATTGTTGTTCGTGTAGGAATTTCAGACTGGATTAAGGAAAACATCAAACATTCATTTGCCGATAATAATTTCAAAGTTCTGAAAGAAGAACATGTTGGACCGAAGATAGGCAAAGAATTAAAAATGGATGCAATCATTTCAATTGTTTTGGCTTTAATTGTTATTCTTATTTATTTGGGATTTCGATTCAAGTTCATCTTTGCGGTTGGCGCTGTAACAGCCTTGTTCCATGATGTGTTAATTACGTTAGGGCTTTTCTCGCTTCTGCAAGGGGTAACCAGTTTTCTCAACCTCGATATATCTATTAACGTAGTGGCTGCTTTCCTTACACTTGTCGGTTATTCAATTAACGATACAGTGGTTGTATTCGATAGAGTTCGTGAAAACATTAAACTTCACAAAACTTTACCGATTAAGGAAAACAT
Source organism: uncultured Melioribacter sp. (assembly GCA_964570865.1). Lineage (GTDB taxonomy): Bacteria > Bacteroidota > Ignavibacteria > Ignavibacteriales > Melioribacteraceae > WGAL01. Next base: position 890 of record CAZMZM010000037.1, on the reverse strand, counting down.
AAATAATGCAATCAACCAAACGTTGCCAAGAACAATTATTACTTCTCTTACAACTTGGTTCGTTACTGCCGTGCTTCTGGTATTCGGCGGCGAAGTATTAAGAAGTTTTGCTTTTACTCTATTTGTTGGCGTAATGGTTGGTACTTACTCCTCAATATTTGTTGCCAGTGCTTTGGTTTATGAATGGGCAAAGAAAAAAGGTGAGATTATTAAATTCTAATTTTCTTACTATTAATACATTTCAACTTAAAGCCGGTTTTTTTTAACCGGCTTTTTTATTTGCACTGAAAATTCTAAATATCAGTAACATAGTAATTTGTTGTAATTGTGATTGAGAAGGGTGCAAGGCGATATATTTAGAGGAAGAAAAACTGAATGAATTACCACATCTGAAATTGGATTGAACCGCAGGAAAAATAAGCTTAAAAGTTGATTTGGAAGATAAAAAGGAGCGAAATAGGGGAGGAAACGAAGAAGTTGAATATAATAGAACAATTAAGGAATCTTGAAGTCTATCAATTTGTAAAGGAAAGATGAATAGCTTAATTACACCCGGAGGATGCCATTACGACGTAGCTTCAGGAAATGCGGAATATTAAATAATGAAACCTGAAAATTTAAGTTAATAAACTTGCGAGTTATCAAACGTCAACTACTGTTTTTCCATCGTTCTAGTGAACATGAAATAAGAATTAATTTTCCATTGTCAACCCTCAACTCTCAATTATTAGCTCAATCCTTGTTTTATTGGACTTGAGTAATGAACACATATCAAATTAATAATTATTTTTTTGCACATGGTGGAGTTACTAAGGACCTCTATAATAATGTTAATACTGTATTAAAATATATGGATTTTAAAACTTTTAATGATAAAATACATTTTTTAT
>CAZMZM010000036.1:0-24368 GCA_964570865.1 uncultured Melioribacter sp. | reverse complement strand
ATTGGTGGAGGTGGCGGGAGTTGAACCCGCGTCCGAGACTACCTATCAGTGAACCACTACGTGCGTAGTTTGTTGATCGCGTTTCGCTCCGACAACCTCAGCAAACAAGGGTTACCGGAACTATTCCGATTAATGTTTCGCTTTGCCTACTCGGAAGCTCGGCTCGGCTATCGCTCTTTACGGCGTTCTCTCTTATTCTAGAGCGAGAGGATAAGGAGAACGGCTGCGTATTACTTACGCAGCTAAGGCGTAATTAGATTCGCCAGTTATTGTTTTTCCGCCGTTTTACGTGTCTGCGGAACACGGCACGCGTTTCAAAGACCAAATAATCCCGTCGAAGCCAGTTTCACCCCCAAAATTTAGGGAACGAAATATAAGCAAAAAACTTATTTCTGCCACACAATATCTTTAATATTTTGGACAAAATTTGAATACCTTGCAAGTACGAATAGCAAATCGGATAATCGATTTATTAATATTGAAATTTCCGGATTTAGTTTTTGTTCCTGCGAAGCACGAATAATTCTCCTTTCCGCCCTGCGGCAAACTGTACGAGCAACATGTAAATAGGAAGCTGTTTTCGAGCCACCGGGCAAAATAAACACCTTTAATTCGGGCAGTTCAGATACTAATTGATCTATAATTTTTTCAAGATAAAGAGTATCCTCATACGAAATTCTCTTAATCTTAACTTTTCTGTTTTCGAGCGGCGTTGCTAAATCGCCCCCTAAATCGAAAAGAAGGTATTGCAACTTTAACAAAATTTTACTGATAGTTTCATCCTCGTTAAACGCTAATGCAAGTCCCAAAAATGAATTTAATTCATCAATTGTTCCATACGCATCCAGTCTCGAGTTATCTTTATAGACGCGTTCGCCTCCAAATAAACCGGTAGTTCCCTTATCGCCGGTTTTTGTGTAAATCTTAAAACTCATTTATTAAGTTCCTAATATTTCCTCGTCCAGCGTTTATTAACTTTCGTAACGTACAGATGTCTTGTCGTATCCCAGTAAAACGGAATTGAATCATACTGGCGAATATAAGTTGAATCAATATAACGATATTCGTAATAGTCCGGGAATTTATCATTGTTAACGTTTGCCATTGTACGCTTATGAGACAGCCCGATATATGTTTCGAGCAAATGAGGCGGTTTATTAATTCCATTAACCAAGAAGAAGTTATAATTGCGATGTCCTGAGATTATACCGTCCTCATAATTTAGCTCAACAAACAAAATGTTTTTTGGTTTCCATCTTTTAAGGTGCATTGTATTAAACCCGCCATGGATAGGAACTTCGGATTCCCAAACTTTTGTAAACGTGTTGTTGTTTTCACATTCGAAAAGAGTGAGAAAAAAGAAAGCTGTGCCGAGTTTAGTACTATCCAAATTAATGAAACTTGATTCGTACCCGACAACATTTTTAGTCTCAATGTTACGCTCGCCGGGTTTGGATTTTGCAATCAACGCAAAAATATAAGTGTGTCCTTTCCTGCGATAATAAATAACCGCTTCTTTAGGGATATTATACGAATAAGTTCTATCCATTTGTACTAATAAGGTTCCGGCCGGATAGTTATCCAATATGAACTGTTTAAGAGCCAAAGTATCACAAGGATTATTACTTCTTTTCAATCGTTGAGCTTGTTCAATATTATATTCCCTTAAGGATTTTTCTTTGTTGCCCGAATGTGCAGCGTCAGCATTTCCGCCTATTCCTCCCTCTTCGGTTTTGGAGCAAGCCACCGTTAACAGCAGAAGAACTCCGATTGCGACTAATATTTTTTGCAGTTTTTGCATTATTTTTACCTCATAAATTTTAGATAATCTAAATTAGATCAACTATAAATTTATTTTTTTAAGTCCTGAATTTCATCAAAGAAATAGATAGAACTGTAAATTCCTTTTTCAAAGTTTTCTAACGGATAGTGTTCGTTAGGCGAATGAATGTCGTCGGTATCTAACCCAAACCCCATTAAGATTACCGGAGCTTTTAGATTTTCCATAAATTCAACAACTATCGGAATTGAACCTCCTTCACGAGTGAAGACTGTTTTTTTACCAAAAGCTTTTGATGTAGCATTTGCAGCGGCTTTCAGATATGGATCATCCAAAGGCACCATTGCTGCTCTGCCGCCGTGCATGTCAACAACTTCCACCTTACAGCTCTTTGGTGTTAGTGATTTAATGTACTTTGTAAATTCCTTAGCAACCTTATTTGGATCCTGATTAGGAACTAAACGCATACTTATTTTAGCCGTTGCTTTTGAAGGAAGAACTGTTTTAGCTCCTTCACCGGTATATCCGCCGTAGATTCCGTTACAGTCTAAAGTGGGACGTGCCCATAAGCGTTCCAAGGTTGAATAACCCTTCTCTCCGTGAACTTCCCGCACTCCGTATTCCTTCGTAAATTTTCTGTCGGAAAATCGGAGAGATTTAATATTTTCTTTTTCTTTTTTAGTAATCTTTTTTACATCCTTGTAAAAATTAGGAATTGTAACCTTATTGTTTTTATCATGAAGTTTTGAAATAATTTTCGCCAATTCGTTAATTGGATTTGCTAATGCGCCTCCAAAACTGCCTGAATGCAAATCTCTGTTCGGGCCGGTAAGAGTAACTTCCAAATAAGCCAATCCGCGAAGTCCGTAATTGATAGTGGGTACGCCGGGTGCGTACATGCTGGTATCTGAAATTAATACGGCATCGCAAGCAAGAAATTTTTTGTTTGTTTTCAAAAACTTTTCGATACTCTCGCTTCCTACTTCTTCTTCACCTTCAATTAAAAACTTTACGTTTACCGGAAGTTTTTTTTCTGTTTTTAAGTATGCTTCAACACTTTTAATGTGAACCAAGTTTTGTCCCTTGTTATCATCGGAGCCGCGCGCATAAATGTTGCCGTCTTTAATAACAGGGTCAAAAGGGTCGTTATCCCACAGTTCGTACGGGTCGGGCGGTTGTACATCGTAATGCCCGTAAATTAATACCGTAGGTTTTCCGGGGGCGCCAAGCCACTCTCCGTAAACAAGAGGATTCCCTTCGGTTTTTATCAGTTTTACTTTTTTTAGTCCGGCTGTTTTTAGTTTGTCAGCAACAAAATTTGCGCACTCAATCATTTTACCTTGATGTTCTTCAGATGCGCTAATACTTGGAATTCGTAAATAATCTTTCAGTTCTTCTAAATAATTTTTCTGATTTTCTTTTGCGTACTCAATAGCTTTCTGCATTGTTTTTCTCCTTAAGTAACAAGATATTATTTATGAAATAAATATAAGAATAAATTAGGCATTTTGCCGAATCCTAATTTATCATTATTACTTAAAATGATAAATTTTAGTTCAAAACAATTTCAAAATAAAAATTTTAAAAGTCTTATTTTTAGTTTTTATAATTATTCAGTTAAACGTGATACTATTTCGTTACATCTTAAAAAATCATTTTTATCCGTTTCTTTTTTCCGTCGTAACTTTGATGGGAATATTTCTTCTTCAGTTTTTGATGAAGTTCGCGGATCATCTTGTAGGGAAAGGACTTCCGGCTTTTATAATTACAAAGCTAATTGTATATAACCTGGCATGGATGTTAGTTTTAGTTTTGCCGATGGCAGTGTTGGTTGCTACATTAATGGCTTTCGGGAATATGGCACAGAATAACGAAGTGGCAATTATGAAATCAACCGGGATGAGTTTAATTAAGATGATGTACGCTCCGTTAATTGGCGGAATACTTCTTGCCCTTTTTCTGATTTGGTTTAACAATAACGTTTATCCGAATGCAAATCACGCGGCGCGAATGATTATGTATGATATTTCAAGAAAAAAACCCACGGTATCTTTAGTCGAGGGAGTTATTTCAAATGAAATTCCCGGCTATTCAATTCTTGCGCAAAAGATTGATCAGAAATCAAACGAGATGGAAGACCTAAAAATATTTGACCGAAGTGATTACAACAAATCTATCGTTATTACTGCCCGCAAAGGAAAAATATATTTCTCTAACGATAAAACAAAAATGATTTTAGACTTACACGATGGCGAGATTCACGAAACAAGTTTTGCGAAAGGGGGCACCTACCGCAAGATACTTTTTAAGCACCATAAAATAGCTTTGCCTTCCGACCAATTCACGTTTAAGGAAACTTCGGATATTCAGCGGGGTGACCGCGAGCTTGGCGCACCTGCAATGGTTAAGATAGTGGACAGTCTTAGAGTAATCCGAGAAAAGAAATTTGCTGATCTCGCTAAGAAAATAGAATTGACTTTTCCGTCTATGCCGCACAAGAAAAAAATTGTGAAAAGACGCCATAAATCGGAGAGAGAAGTATTATCGGCAGTTACGGACAGATTAAATTTAGACCGTTCCCGTTTACGGTCAGACCTTACAAGACTTGAGCATAACAGGCGAAGCATTAATAAATACGAAGTTGAGATTCACAAAAAATATGCCTTGCCGTTTGCATGTCTGGTTTTTGTGTTAATAGGAGTTCCGTTAGGCACTATGCTTCGGAAAGGTGGTTTTGGCGTTGCGTCGGGCGTTAGTCTTCTTTTCTTCTTAATTTATTGGGCATTTCTTATCGGAGGCGAAAAACTTGCCGACCGTGGTTTATTCTCCCCGTTTTGGGGTATTTGGAGCGCAAATTTTTTCCTTGGGATTCTTGGAATTTATTTGACTTACGTAAGTTCAAAAGAAAGAATAGAACTCGATTTTTCATTTCTCCTAAAACTATTTAAAAGGAAGAATGAAAATGCTTAAAATTCTTGATAAATATTTAATCAAAAAGTTTTTACTTACTCTTTTGTTCGGGCTTATCGCTTTTATTTTCATATTTATCATTATCGATTTAATGGAAAAATTGGATGATTTTATTGACAACGGCGCCAGTTTAAAAATTGCTTTGGAATACTACTTTTATTTAATTCCCGAAATAGTTCGGTTAATGCTTCCGGTTTCGGTTTTACTTTCGGCTCTTTTCACAATGGGCAAACTCTCGTCAACAAATGAAGCAACTGCAATGAAATCAAGCGGGATGAGTTTTTTGCGAATTGCTCAACCATTTATTTATACAACAGTTTTAATCAGTTTATTTGCGGTTTATTTTGGAGGGTACGTTGTACCGCAGGCAAACAAAGAGAGAATCTACATTGAGCAAAAATTTCTTAGGATAGGGTTAGTAAGGAATAATAGTAATATCATTTTTCAGGATTCTCCGACCCGGATAATTATGCTCAGATATTTTGATCCGAAACAGAAAGTTGTAAGCAGAGTGGGAATCGAGGAGTTCGATAAAAATAACAGTATTAAGCTTGTAAGCAGAATTGATGCTATGAGGATGAAATACGACAAAAAAAGTTCGTCGTGGATTTTGTATGACGGAGTGAAACGTGAGTTTACTGCAGCCGGTGAAGTTTCAGAGCCATTTATTGAGATGGCGATAAATTACTTAAATTTTTTACCGGAAGATATTCTGAAAAAACAGCGAAAGCCTGCCGAGCTTACATTATCGCAACTTTCGGATGAAATTCAAGATGTTCTGCGTGCTGGTAATGATCCGACCAGATTAGAGATTGAATACCATTCCAGAATCGCGTTTGCTTTTGCAAGCATTATTACGCTTCTTTTCGGACTTCCGTTAACGTTAAATAAAAGGGGAGGCGGAGTTGCGTTAGAAGTTGGGTTGAACTTGCTGATTACTTTTGTTTATCTTGCGTTTATGCAAATAAGCCAGGCTTTTGGTAAAAACGGTTCGTTAAATCCGTTTCTTACAGCCTGGCTTGCAAATTTGCTGTTTCTTGCCGGAGCAATTATTAATATTTATAGAGTCCAGCGGAGTTAAAATCTCCAGCGTGAACCGAATGACAAGTTAATTTCCTTGGCATCATTAGCCTGCAGTATCGCTCCAAAATTGTTCGCCGAAATAATAAACTCAAATGTTCCTACATCTAATCCGGTACCGGCTGACCATGCAACAGAAGCTCTTCCGTTTCCGAAACCTAAACCTGTCATAATCGGAATAAACGATATGGGTCTCCATTCCAAACCCAATCCTAAACCGAGTTGGTCTGAATTTGAAGCAACGGTATTGAATCCTTTTATAATATCGGCTGATACCAAAAGCGTTCCCGGTATTTCGGGTACTAATTGATCTAACTGAGCCGATACGCCGACACGCAATACAGTCGGAAGGGAAGTTTTGATTGAACCCTCGTAATATTTTCCGTTCATCTTAACGAGATTGGAAAGGGAATCCAACGCATCACTATCTGTAATGTCTTTAACACTTAAAGCAAAATCGGATTCATAAACTGCAATATTTTTATCCCAAGTTACAGAGCCGATATTATTGACGGCTAATCCGACAGTTAAAAATTCCCACTGACCGGTAATTCCAAAATCAAATCCCATTCCGCTCCCGGCAGGCGAAAGGAAAGGGGAATAATTAGCATTGCCGGAAGTCGATGTCGAATCGAAATCGTAAGTAATGTTCAAGTCCGGTGAAATGGCGGCATAAGCTTTAAATTTGCCTGTAACGTCAATTGTGTTATCGCCGTTTGTTTGAATGCTGCTTATTATCTGATCGGTTTTTGCCATTGCAAATCCTTGTACATATTTTACGCTAAATCCGACTGAAAGAGATTTGAGAGGAGATTCAAACAAATCGGAAATATCACGCGCAAACGAAAAAGTGTAATCCCGTAAGTGTTGTGAACTTAAACTGGCATCGTTAAAATCATATATACTTCCTACAGGGTTCCCGTTTACGGCTAAGTCAATAACGCCTTGCGGAAAATTGAAAGATGCAGAAATATTATCACTAACACTAAACGCGAAAGTTCCGATTTCTTTTCCGGGATTAATTGTAATGTTAAGATAATTTAAACTGAAAGATGTAAAAATATTTCCTCCACCGGAAAATAAATCTTTTAACTCGGCTTTATCTTCTGCTGTTAAATAACGTCCGGGATTGTTTCCGTCGTTATTTTCACCGCTGAAGTAATAGTTATACTGTGATATTGACATAAAATCAGTTCCCAAATTAACAGCAATATTAGGAATTGGGAAAACCGTGGCAACTTCAACGGTAGAATTAGTCAAACCTAAGTTTGCAGGATTACGATGAATAGCGTAAACTCCGCGAGAGCTCGCAGCCGATGTATTTCCCATAGAAGAAGAAACAGGATCGTTAAACGAAAGTGCTCCTCCTATCTGAGCATAATTTACTGATGTTATAAGCGCTAATATTAAAATTATTAATTTTTTCATTTTCATTGTCCCTTAATTATTATTGACTTCAACATGATAAACACCGCCTGCTTTTAGCTTGTAACGAAGAAAATCGTTAGCTCTGATGCGGACGTAAGGGCCAAAGTCTGTGTCGGTTGAGCCCGTTGAGCTTGCACCTACAGAAACTCTTACCTGATAACCATCAAGCACATTCTGCATTTCTTGATTTGTTATCGGAATTTTCAACACTTTATGGTAAGGAGTAGTTGCTATTCCATTGGCATCAACTTCAGCACCCGGTATTGTTAAGTCCGTGTTGCCTTGATCGTCATGCACGGTAAAAAGAACATTACCTTCTTGATCAATAATGTCGGCATGCGCTACAACTTCAATTGGAATCCTGTTGTAAATATCAGCCGTAATGTAAGCGGACAAAATTTTATTAAAGTCATCTCTATTACTATCATCAATATTCATATCAACTGTTCCGTCGTAAGATGCACGTTTAGCCGAAACAACTAACGGAGCGGAAAATCCGGCAATAATCTTAATTGAATCCGATGTTGATAACACTATATTCGAATCAGGATCGGCATTATCCAAAGCAAAATTATTTTGAACTTTAATAGCTGCCGGCATACTTAAGATAAACTCGTTAATATTTGTGTTTGTTTGGTTAAAGTCCCTTTGATAAGGAATTCCGGCTGTCATAGAGTCTGAAAATGTTGTCGAGCCGTTAAAAATCAGAGGATTCGGATCAACAAGATTACCGTCATCATCTTCGTTATAACCGGTTATTGTCATATCGTTAAAAACAATTTTCAAATTTTTCATTTCTCCGAAAGTTTCAATTCCCATGTGAAAATCTGCTTCGGCAAGTCTTAGAGCATCTCTAAAATTGCTAATATCACTTTTAAGTCCGGTAAAGATCGTCTGTGAAAGATTAGATAACTCGGTTCTTTTTATTTTTCCTTCAAGTTCTGAAACTGTCATCGGAGATGAAGAAATATCAAGACTAAGATCTACAGGGTTTGAAGCATCGGCGTTTAACACAATTAAAAATCCGGCTGCATTCTGATAGTTGTAAGGAGGTGTCAATGGAAATCCTTCATAAACCGGAAGCTCGGTATAAGTAAATGTTTGAATGTGTGCGTCATATGTTTGTGAGCTATTCGCAGCTATGTTTCCACCAATAGTTAATGAAGAATCCGGATTATTTCTATCTTTAAATCCGGGAACAATAATTGAAAAGTTAACAGCGTTGTCTGTACTGTTGGTGATTGTAAAAATAAATCGACCGCTGTTAAACTTTGCCGAGACTAAATGGTATTCAGTATCAGGATTAAAAACTATTCCTGTCGAAGTTTGTCCTCCTGTTGCAGGTCCTTGCAAATGAGTATTGGAAGGGAATGGCGGAGCCGGAATCTTAATTGAATCTTGTAAGCTGACAGTGTTTTCGATGTTATTAACCACCATAAAATATACACTGTCGTTTAATCCTGATTCGTCATAAATATGGAGGAATGAACTTGCAGTAGTATCCAAAATATCTACCATCTTAATCTGATCATCCATCAGGGGAACATTTACGCTAACATCCCACGTTGGAACAACGGGACTCTTAGGCATATCGAAGCAGGATGTTACTATTAAGGCTAGCGCAAGTGCACTAATTAAAGGAGTAATCTTTTTTATCATTGTGTTTCTCTCTTTTTGTTGTAGAAAAAGACCGTAGAAAAATACTACGGTCTTAATAATATTGAAACTAAAATTGAAAAACAAGAACTTTATTTCATCAGAATCATCTTCTTAGTGATTACTTTATTGTTTTGTCTTAATTCATAAAAGTAAATGCCTGAGCTCAGTTTGCTCCCGTCAAAGTTAACTTCATGAACGCCCGCATTAACATTGCCTGAAACCAATGTTTGGATTTCTGAACCTAGAGCATTATAAATTTTTAATGTTACAAAACCATCTTCCTGTAATGAATAACGGATATGAGTGGTTGGATTAAACGGATTAGGATAGTTTTGTGATAACGAAAATTCATTCGGGATATTTCCTTGATTTTCTACACCAACCAATGAGCCGCGACCGCCTCCGAATTTGGAAAAATGGGAAAGGTCTAATTCAATATTATCAGCATTAATCGTGAACGAAAGTCCGTTACTGTAAAATACATCTGCAATGTAATAGCCAAAACCTACATCGTTCAAAGTTAAGTTCAATATTTGCAGCAATTGGTTAAAATCCGCACTAAGAGGTATAGTCAATCTTGCATATGTGCCGGGTTGAAAATAGTAAAAATCATCAAGTCCGTGCATACCGGAATTTTCACCAATAACAGTTATTCCAATAAACATAAACAAGTTCGGATCAAAGTAATATCCGGGGTCTTGGCAATTAAAATTGAAAATATTTATTCCGATTGTTATATTTTCATCGAGACATCCTGAATCAAAACCAAATGTTGTCCCTACCAAAGCATCATATAGCTGCTGCCAACTTGACATTGAACTTGGTAAAGTTGAAGCCGGCAATGTAAAATTTTGCCCGGTTTGTATGCTTCCGCCATCAATTGTAATGTTACTTCCGTCGCATGGATTTTGTACAATAACCTGATAAGAAACCGTATGCTCCTGAGCAAAAAGCCCGGTGCTAAACAGTAAAGCAATGATAAATGTAACTATTTTTTTCATTTGATCCTCCAAATAATGAATTTATTAATTTCAGTTACAATATAAAGCATATAATATTTTTGTCAAATGATAAAAATCAAAATGTTATCTGTATCACAATTAAGGGAAAAACTTATTTTTCTTTTATGACAAGGTACATATCCATTTTGCCCTTTCCCTTGGCATCAATCAGCCCTCTGTATTCGCAAACAAATTTATCTTTAATTAGTTCGTAAGTTGCAGCCGAAACGTTTACGTAACCGGGTACTCCGGAACTTTCCATACGGCTCGCAATATTTACCGTATCGCCCCAAATGTCGTACGTGAACTTTTTGCTTCCTACAACACCGGCTACAACCGTACCTGTATGGATACCCGCTCTCATTACCCAATTTATTCTGTACTCGGAAGTTTTGTGTGTAATAAATTCCTGCATTTTTAATGCGGCTTTCACTACGCGTTCGGCATGGTCGTTTGATAATTGGGGCAATCCGCTTGCAGCCATATACGAATCGCCGATTGTTTTTAATTTCTCCAAACCAAATTCTTCAACAATAACGTCAAACTCCAAAAAGATTTTATTCAATTCTTCAACCAATTCATTTGGAGGCAACTTAGCAGCTTGTTTAGTAAACTCTTTGAAATCGGTAAATAGAATAGTTACACTCTCAAACAGACGAGGCTTAACATAACCTTTTGCTTTAAGTTCTTCAACAGCGGAAGCAGGTAGAATGTTATGAATAAGTTCGTCGGTTTTATCTTTCTCTTTTTGTAATTCTTTTGTTCGTTCTCTAACCAATCGTGCTAATTCCAAGTTTCGTAGTTTTACTTGCCTTGTTTTGTAAGCAAAGATTGCCCAGATGATTCCGATGATAAGCAGCACTGCAAGCGTTTGGAACCACCATGTTTTCCAGAAAGGAGGATAAATAATAAATTCAACCGTCGCGGGAATCTCGCTCCAAATGCCATCTTGATTACGGCATTTAACTTCAAAACGGTAGTCTCCGTCAGGTAGTGCACGATAAGTAATTGAGTTTTCGCGCGTTTCAGTCCAATTTTTATCAATACCGACAAGTTTATAGCGATATAAAGTTTTTTCAGGATCAGATAAAATAATACCGCGATACTCTATTGAAATATTATTCATAAAATATTCCAATTCAAGTCTGGTTCTGCTTAATGTGTCTATTTCGGAATCTTCAGTAATAATCTTAACATTTCTAATGTAAGCCTGAGAAGGAAATTGACGTGGTTTGTCTTCAGGGTTAAATCGTGTAACACCGTTTTGGGAGCCGAAATAAAGATTTCCTTTTGTATCTTTAAATACGGCAAATTGATTCATTTCGGTTCCGGAAAAGCCGTCTTTCTTGGTATAGATATTTATTGCGTCCCGCTTCAAGGTCGAGAATTTTTTGTAGTTAATCCGGACAACGCCTTTTGTTGTACCGAAGTAAAGATAATCCCCTTCTTCGATTCCGAAATAAATGGAATTGGTTGGCAGACCGTCGTCAAGAGTATATGTTGTAAATTGAGTCCCATCAAATTTCGAGACTCCGGCATCTGTACAGAACCAATAATTACCGGTTTTATCCTGAAGAGCCCAATCTACCGTGTTACTGGCAAGCCCTTTCTCTACCGTTAAATGATAAAGAAGTGAATCATCCTTAAAAATAAAAACTCCTTTAGGATCAGTTGAAATAATAACATTCTTATTATTGTCATGAACAATGTGGTTGATCCATGCATCTTTTATCATTGAATAAGATGAGTCCAACTTAAAAAATTTGTCGGATGAAATTGAGAATGCAAGCAGACCCTTTGTCGTTCCAACGAAAAGAGTATCACGGTTTTTGTAAGCAAAGCTGATTGAAGTCGCATCAGTCAGAAGCGAATCTTCAAAAGTAAAAACCGAATCAATTTTGTTTCCCGTAAATCGTGCAATTCCATTCCTTACGCCGATTAAAACTTCCTTGTTGTTGGGCTGAATAAAAGCTGTGGCACTGTTGCCGATTAACCCATTACGTTCGGTTAATATTCTAGATTTGTTTCGATAATAGAGAGTAACCCCTTCTCCGTAATGCCCAAACCACATTCTTCCTTTTCTGTCACGATAAATCCCGAAAACATTATTTGATGCTAAACCATTCGACTTGTTGTAAATAAGAAATTTTTCAACCGGAAGTCTGTCTAAACCGGCATCTCTGAATCCGAACCACAAATCTCCTCTCCGATCTTCAAGTCCCGCAAGGACAATGTTTCCACTGATTCCGTTATCATCTGTGTAAACGGAGAATTCGCCATCATCATATTCAAATACACCTTTCCCTTCAGTACCAATCCAAATTCGATGATGCATATCCTCAAGGAAAAAACTAATCGGAGTATCTACAAATTGGTTCCGTGAATTATATTTTATTATCACGGAATATTCTATTGTATAAAATCCATGTTCGGTACCTGCCCAAACAGTTCCCTTTGAATCAACAAATAAATTCGTTATCTGTCTTTCCGAAATTCCCGGAATCCGCTTTGGATTGTTAATGTCCTTTGCGGAACATTTAAAAAGACCTCTATTAACCGTCCCGATCCATAAATTTCCTTTTTTGTCGAAAGCGATTGAATGGAGTGAATCTGTAAAGTTGTTGAATTTTACTTTAAAAAGAGAATCGTTAATAAATTTATAAAGACCGGAATTTCCCGTAACAAAATATATCGCCGAATCGGGACCTTCCTTAATATCGTAAACAAAATCTCTCGGAAAATCTTTTCCTTTATTGCAATTATATATCCGGTTTGAATCGGAATCTAAGTAACCTGCTCCTTCATTAGTCCCAAACCAAATTCTGTTTTGAGAATCTTCGAATATTACTCGAACATGATTATAAGGTAAACCGTTTTTTTGAGAATAATTTACGAACTCTGTTCCGTCAAATCGGCTGACACCATCTTCAGTGGCAATCCATAAAAAATCATTTCGATCTTGAATGATGGAGTAAATTGAATTTTGCGGAAGTCCGTTATCGGTAGTAAAGTTGTGTATAGACAAAGATTGTGCATAAACATTAATAAATGCTGCTGATAATAGAAACAATATAGAAAATATTTTTCGCACTAAGTATTAATTAACCGGTTCGTCATTACTTGTCTGATGTATATTAGAGAAACCAAATTGGTGTTCCGGATTGTTTTCCAACTTTATTTCTCCGAAACGCGATTCATATTTTTTTACATTTTCTTCAAGAGCTTTCATCAACATTTTAGCATGCTGCGGAGTAGTGATAATTCTCGATAACACCTTTGCTTTCGGAACACCCGGGACTATTCGTGTAAAGTCAATAATAAATTCCGCAGGAGAATGTGTGATTATTGCAAGATTAGAATAAATCCCTTGAGCCTCTTTTTCACCAAGTTCAATATTGATTTTGTTTTCTTTCTGATTTTTCATTGTCTTTCCTAAAAAGGGGAAGACGTATCTTCCCCTTAAAAATTAATAGCTCGTTTTATTTCATTTGATCAGCTTTTTGATAAGCTTCTTTCGATTTTTCAGTCATACCCAAGTTAGCATAAACTTTGCCGAGTAATTCCCAAATTGTTACATCATCAGGTTTAGCCGCTAAGTATTCCTCCAAATAAGGTAATGCAGCTTTGAATTTGTCGAGATAAGAAGTATCATCTTCTTTACCGTTTGAAACCGCATCATCTCTAATAGCAGCACCCCATTTGATATATGCAACGCCTAAATTATATTTGGCATTTAAGTAATCAGGATCTAATTTTAATGCAGCTTTGAATTCTTTAATTGCGTTTTCAAATTGTTTATCTCCAAGAAGTAAAACCCCATAATTATAACGGTAAGTTTTATTACTCGGGTCTTTTGCAACACCTTCTTTAAAAGCGTCCATTGCTACATCAAGCATTTTTGCCGATACGTAGGCGTTTGCCAAATCAGATAAAATGTTCGGATCGTCAGGATATTTTTCCCTTCCTTCCTCAAGTACATTAACTGCATCTTTGTAATAATTCATTGCAGCGATGCTGTCCGCTCTATTTTTTGTTTGATAATAACTGTTCATTTTTGTAGCGCCTTCTTGTAAAATAATTTCACCGAGACGAACATAAATTTCTTGAGAAGGAGTCAAAGCAACAACTTTTTTCAATGGAGAAATTGCTTTATCCAATTCACCCATGTTAAAGTATGCGTATGCCATATATTCGTAACTTTTCGCCGAATCAGGTTCACAAATAATAGCATTATCAAAAGACATAATAGCCTTGTTGTAGAACGACTTTGAACTATCAGGAGATTTTTGTTTTGTTGCACGATTATAATAGGCAGCGCCGGCGTTAAAGCTATCAGCCCATTTTACTTTTTTGGCAATAGCAATTTGTTTTTGGAATTTATTACTGATTGAAAGGGACTTATCGTAGTTCTCAACCATTTTTTTATAGTCGCCTTTAGTTCCGTAAACATCACCCATCAATTTGTAGGCTTCGTCGCTTTTCGGATTTTTTGAAATTTCTTCATTAAGTGCCGAAAGAGCTTTATCATATTTTTTTTGTTGAATATAAAGTTTTGCGCTTGTAATTTCTTTTGAGGAACAGGAAAATGCCATAAAGCCGAAAACCATTCCGGTTAATACAAGCATTGACAGTGCTTTTTTCATTTTTTCTCCGTTTAATTTATTTTAAATTAATATAAATTTACAAGAATTAAAGATAGTGAAATTGATTTCTGTTTTCAAGAAAGATATTGATCGTGAATGCTTAAAAAATTATGTGCAAATTTATTCGAAAATAATCTCAATAACAGAGTGTAATTTATAATTTGGCTTAATTATTAAGTCGTTTGTAAAAGTTTTCGGAATACCTGTCGCAACGAGTGCAGTGTCAATTCCAAAGTCATTACCCATTTTGATGTCGGTCTCTAATCTGTCGCCGATAATTAATGTGCTCTGTTTGTTGAAATTAAGTTTTTCTTCTATTGCAGAAAACATATAACCTGAAGGCTTTCCGAAATTTTTTGTGGGCGTTTTATTAGTAGCTTTTGATAATGCCGAAATTATAGCACCGGCGTCCAAAATTTCACCGCCCGAAACAGGACAAGTTGCATCCATATTGGCTGAGTAATACTTTGCCCCTTTGTTAATAGCAGATTTAGCAATTTCGAGCTTTTGATAATTTAATGTTCGATCAAGCGTAATAACTACTAAATCAATCTCATCAGGATTCTCCGAATAAATAATGTTCTCGGAAAGCATACTGTTGATGAATGAATTTTCACCGAGAGCAAAAAACCTCCCTTTAAATTCTTTATCGATAAGATATTTTTTTAGAACGTCTGCAGCAGTGATTATTTGCTCAGGAACAAGGTTGATTCCTTTTTCTTTTAGGAATAAGTAATAATCATAGGCAGTTCCGGTTGTTTTATTGGAAACAAAAAGAATTTGCTTCCCTTTCTCGGTAATTGTGTTGATTGTTTTATCTGCGCCGTCAATTAATTTATCATCAACATAAATGGTACCATCCAAATCAAAAATAAAAGTGTCGTACTTTTCAATCAGGTTCAACTACAGCCCCAGCTCTTTTTGCATTATTTTTAGTGCATCATTTACTGAATGCGGATTGTAACCAAGTTCACTCTTTGCTTTTGAAATAACCAATCCCGACTTTAGCGGACGCGCCGCCAATTGATGTAAATCAGCGGTTATTATCGGTTTTATTAGTGATTTGTCGAGTTCAAAAAATTCTGCAATTTTCATAGTGAATTGAAATCGAGTTAAAAAGTCTTTTCCCCCGATATTGTAAGTGCTTTCAGCTTGCCTTTCAACAATAGCGTCAATCCCAAAAACCAAATCGTCAATAAATGTCGGGTTGCCAAACTGGTCGGTTACGATTTTTATCTCCGTACCGTTACGCAGCGAACTTACAACCCATTTCACAAAATCAGGTCGTCCGAATTTTGCGGGACCGTAAAGCACATTTGTTCGAACAACTGAAAATCGAGCGCCGGATACTTTTAACTCGTTTTCCGAAGCAAGTTTTGTTCTGCCGTAATACCCGATTGGATTCGGTTTATCTGTTTCGGAGTAGGGCCCGTTTTTGCCGTCAAAAACATAATCGGTTGAGATGTGAACAATATGAGCATCTATTGCTTGTGCATATCTGGCAATATTTTTAACACCTCCGACATTTATTTTCCACGCTAACTCTTTTTCTTTTTCCGCCCCGTCAACATTTGTAAAAGCTGCAGTGTTAATTATTTCATCGGGGAAAAAATCCATCACCACGCTTTTTACTTCCGATACGTCGGTAATATCCAACTTGCGGTATTCCACATCTTTAATAAACGATTTATCTTCAACAGAACAGGTCAGCAGTTCAACGTCGCCGCTTAACTTGTAGAACTCGGTTAAACGTTGTCCCAACATTCCGTTGGAACCGATAATAAGTATTCTATTGTTTATTAAATTTTTCATCATATTCTTTTTTTATTAATGGTAAATCGTTCCCGTATTTTGCAAATAAGCGTGAGCTGTATTCAGCGATTTTAAGAGAACGTTGAAAATCATTTTGTGTCAGCCAATGCGAAAAGAAAGATGCGCCGAAAAAATCTCCGCATCCGACACACGGTTCGGAAGAGGCTATCGATTTATTTTCAACCGTTAACGTACTCTTTCCCGGATCAACAAAATTTATCTCTGCACCTTTTTCTCCCTTTGTTACAATTACACCTTTAGTCCCGAGACTGAGAATGTTGTCAATAATTTCATCTTTGGTGAAGTTCTCGCCAAGCGTTAAAATTTCAGACTCGTTTGCTTGAAGAAAATCAACGTTTCCGTGCCATACTTCGGCATGAGGAATCGGGCGAAAATATCTGTGTTTGTTTTTATCCACACCCCTTGAAAGCGTGTGAATATCAATATAGATATTTCCTTGAAAGTTTTGGCGTATATAATATAAATCGTTAATCTCAATATCAAATCCCGAAACCATGTTAATGAAAACGCCATCGTAAATTGAAAAATCGGAAATTTGATTTACGTCCAAGCCGCTTGGGATATACTCGTAAGTCTCTTCACGTTCCTCGTTCTCCTTTAGTACAAGGCGATTAACGGGCATCTTATCCGAGAAGAAATTACCTATTAGATTTACTTTACTAAAGGCATCAGAGAACAATTCAAAATTATTTTTTGTTACTGTCGTTAATAAATCAATTTCAATATTTAATCCGGAATACAAGAATCCGAGGAGGGAAAAATAAATCCCTCCCGGCTTAGTTTTTACATTATTCTTAAAATGTATTTTGTCAACAACCGTGTGCCCGATAACAAGTATTTTCATAACGTTTATTTTTTTACCGGAACTCTTCCGATGCTGTAATAAGTAAATCCAAGTTCATCCATCTGTTTTGTGGAATACACATTACGCCCGTCAAAGATTAATTTTCGATTTAACATATTTTCAATTCTGTCAAACTCGGGATTTCGGAATTCGTTCCACTCGGTTAATACCAAAAGCGCATCGCTGTTATTAAGGGTTTCGTACTGTTCGTGAACATACTCGATTTTATCACCGAAATGAAATTTGGCGTTCTCCATTGCCGCAGGGTCGTAGGCTGACACGGCAGCTCCGTTTTCAAGCAAACCGTTAATGATAGTAATTGACGGTGCTTCGCGCATGTCGTCTGTATTCGGTTTAAATGCCAATCCCCATACGGCGAACTTCTTCCCTTTTATATCGCCGTTAAAATGATTGAGTATTTTATTAAGCAGTACCGATTTTTGCTTTTTATTCACTTCATCAACTTTTTTTAATAACGTCATTTCGGAATTCTTTTCCAGCGATGTTTTAATTAGAGCATTCACATCTTTCGGAAAGCATGAACCGCCGTATCCGATTCCGGGAAACAAAAACCGTTTTCCGATTCTCGAATCAGTTCCCATTCCTTTTCGTACCAAGTCAACATCGGCGCCAACGGCTTCGCAAAAATTAGCAAGCTCATTCATGAAGGTGATTTTTGTGGCTAGGAATGAATTCGCCGCATACTTTGTAACCTCCGAGCTTTGCGGGTCCATAATCAATATCGGATTTCCTTGCCTGACAAACGGTTCGTAAAGTGATTTCATTATCTCCTTCGCTCTATCGGATTTTGCCCCGATCACAACTCTTTCCGGTTTCATAAAATCATCTACGGCAAAACCTTCGCGTAAAAACTCGGGATTTGAAACAACTTCAAAATTCTTAACTCCGGCATTTTTAATCAGCGCAGTCGTTTTTTCCGAAGTACCAACGGGAACGGTACTTTTATTTACAATTATCTTGAAATTTTCATCTCCGTTCTCTTTTAATATTTTCCCGATATCTTCGGCAACCGCGAAAACGTATTTTAAATCGGCTGAACCGTCTTCACCTTGCGGGGTAGGAAGACTGAGAAAAATAATATCGCTGTTGTTAACAGCTTGTTTTAAGTCGTCTGTAAATGAAAGTCTTTTCTTCTCAATATTTCTTCTGAACAATCTTTCAAGACCCGGTTCGTAAATCGGTACTACTTGATTGTTGAGCATTTCTAATTTTTTCGGGTCGTTATCAACGCAGATTACGTCGTTGCCCATATCGGCAAAACAAGTTCCTGTAACTAAACCGACATAGCCGGTTCCAACAACTGATAATTTCATTTTACATCCTCTTTTTGATATATAAAATCATTTCCTATTTCTGAAAATTTTATTGCTTGCAAATCTTTTTCCGAAACAACCGGATTATCTGTCATCCAGTTAATTCCTAAATCCTTATCGTTATAAATAATTGAGCGTTCATCGTTTTTGCTGTAAAATTTTGTTACTTTGTAGTGAAAAATAGCTTCGTCCGATAAGACGGAAAACCCGTGCGCAAAACCGGGAGGAAGCCAAAACTGATTGTGATTTTCATCCGACAGTTCCACTGAAACGTACTTTCCGAAAGTAGGCGAACCAAAACGAATATCAACGGCAACATCCAAAACTTTACCATACAAAACTTCGCACAGTTTACCTTGTGCAAAATCGCCGACTTGATAATGGAGTCCGCGAACAGTTCCCTTTACCGATTTAGAGATGTTATCCTGAACGAACTCAAGAATAAGCCCTGCATCGTTAAATCTTTCCTTTTGGTAAGCTTCAAAAAAATAGCCCCGTTCGTCAGGGAAAACATTCGGGTGAATTATTAACAATCCGTCAATTTTTGTTTTTTCTATTTTCATTAGAACCTTTTATTTTTGTGCCAATTCCATGCCGTCGAGATAATTCCTTCCAGATTAAACTCCGGCTGCCAACCGAGAATATTTTTGGCTTTTGAATTATCGGCAACCAATACTGCGGGGTCGCCGGCTCGTCTGCCGGTAATTTCATAATTTATTTTTTCACCTGTAATTCGCTCGGAAGTTTTAATCATTTCCATTACGGAGTTTCCATTACCGGTGCCGAGATTGAAAATATCGGATTTTCCATCATCCAAAAAGTTGAGCGCTTTTAAGTGAGCGTCAGCTAAATCGTTTACGTGAATATAATCACGCACGGCTGTTCCATCCGGAGTGGGATAATCATTACCAAATACAAATACTTTTTCTCGCAATCCCAGTGCTGTATTAAGAATAATCGGAATTAAGTGAGGTTCGGGAGAATGACTTTCGCCGATTTCTCCTTCCGGATCGGCGCCGGCAGCATTAAAATAGCGGAGCGCCACATATTTCATCCCGTGAGCAGTATCGTAATCACGTAAAATTTTCTCAATTGTAAGTTTTGTTTCCGCATACGGGTTTATCGGCTTAACGCTTTCATCTTCCGATATTGGAACTGATTCGGGATTGCCGTATAGTGAACAAGTGGAAGAGAAAACAAATTTTCTGATTCCGGCTTTCGTTACTTCATCAATAAGATTAAAACTTCCCACTACATTGTTTTCATAATACATTCCGGGATTTTCCACAGATTCGCCGACATAAGCAAAAGCGGCAAAATGAACAACCGCATCAATATCATACTTTGCAAGAGCAGTTCTGAGATTCGCTCTGTTTAATATATTCACTTCTTCAAATTTCGCATTTTGCGGTACGGCTTCAATGTGCCCGCGTGACAGATTATCAAAAATCACAACTTCTTCGTTCCGCTTTAATAGGTATTTTACAAAGTGAGAACCAATATAACCTGCCCCACCGGTTACTAAAATCATAATTTCTCCATAAATTTAAATAGTAAAGATAATGTAAAATCATAAAGTGCAAAAATATTTTACGTTTTTCTATTTTCATTGTGAGATAAAACAAACCGCATTTATTGTTGATGACGGAGAAACAATGTTCCTGCACCTGACGGATTTAAAAATTAAAGGAATAATTTAGAAATATTAAAAAGTTTGAAATTGATTCGGAATTAAACTAAGTTGCAAAAATAAAATATATAATAATAGGAGAAAAAATGTCGTATTTATTTACGTCCGAGTCCGTTTCGGAAGGACATCCCGATAAAGTTGCAGATGCTATCTCAGACGGAATTTTAGATGCTGTATTAAAGCAGGATCCGAATGGAAGAGTAGCTTGCGAAACTTTTGTTACTACCGGTCTGGTTGTAGTCGGCGGCGAAATTACCACAACGGCTTGGGTTGATGTACCGGAAATAATCAGAAAAACAATAAGAAATATCGGCTACACTAAAGCAGCCTATAGATTTGATTCCGATTCATGCGGAGTTATGAATACAATTCATTCACAATCCCCTGACATTGCAATGGGAGTTGATACGGGCGGTGCCGGCGACCAGGGATTAATGTTCGGCTACGCTACAAATCAAACACCGGAATATATGCCGATGCCGATTGTATATGCGCACAAATTAGTTAAACGTTTGGCAGATGTAAGGAAAAAGCATAATGATTTAATGCCGTACTTACGGCCCGATTCAAAATCGCAAGTTACAATTGAATATGATGAAAACAACAAACCTGTTAGAATTGATGCAATTGTTGTTTCCACACAACATGACGGTGATGTTCGTCAATCGACTATTAAAAAGGATGTTATTGAGCATGTAATAAAAAAGGTAATTCCCGAAAAGTATATCGATAAGAAAACCAAGATTTATGTAAACCCCACTGGAAGATTTGAAATCGGCGGACCTCACGGCGACAGCGGACTTACCGGACGAAAAATAATCGTTGATACTTACGGCGGTTGGGCTCGTCACGGCGGCGGTGCGTTTTCAGGAAAAGACCCGTCCAAGGTTGATAGAAGCGCTGCTTATGCTGCAAGGCACATTGCTAAAAATGTTGTAGCTGCAAAATTGGCGGGAGAATGTGAAGTACAACTCGCATACGCAATCGGTGTAGCCGAACCGGTTTCAATCCATGTTGATACGAAAGATACCGGCAAAATTTCGGACGAACAAATTGCGGAAATGATAAAAAAAGAAGTTGATTTAACTCCAAAAGGAATTATTGAACGACTTGATTTACGTAAACCGATTTACCAAAAAACAGCTTCTTACGGGCATTTTGGTAGAAAAGGGAAAGAATTTACTTGGGAAAAATTGGACTTGGTACCAACATTTAAGAAATATTTATAAAAAGGAGATAAATTAATGAACGAATTAATCGTTGAAAATCAATTAAAATATAAAGTCCGCGATATTTCACTTGCCGATTTTGGACGCAAAGAGATTGCTCTGGCTGAAAAAGAGATGCCGGGATTAATGGCATTGCGCGAAAAATATCGTGAAACCAAGCCGCTTAAAGGGGCTAAAATTTCCGGCTCGCTTCATATGACAATTCAAACGGCGGTTTTAATTGAAACTCTTGTTGAACTCGGCGCGGATGTAAGATGGGCAAGCTGTAATATCTATTCCACTCAGGATCATGCCGCTGCTGCGATTGCTGAATCGGGCGTTCCGGTTTTTGCTTGGAAAGGAGAGACTTTGGAAGAGTATTGGTGGTGTACCGAGCATGCATTAACTTTCCCTGACGGAAGCGGGCCCGATCTGATTGTGGATGACGGAGGAGACGCAACTCTTATGGTTCATAAGGGAGCGGAAGGAGAAAAGAATCCTGCTATTTTTGATTTAAAATATGAAGCCGAAGATGAAGTTGAACTTTTTAAACGTTTGAAAGAATCGTATGAAAAAAATCCCGATAAATGGACAAGAATCGGCAAAAATATTCGCGGGGTTTCCGAAGAAACAACAACCGGCGTTCACCGTCTTTACCAGATGATGGAACAAGGGGAGTTACTTTTCCCTGCAATCAATGTTAATGATTCCGTAACAAAATCAAAGTTTGATAATTTGTACGGTTGCCGTGAATCGCTTGCCGACGGAATTAAACGTGCAACCGACATAATGATGGCGGGTAAAAATGCTGTTGTTTGCGGATACGGCGATGTCGGTAAAGGTTCGGCTCAATCCTTAAAAGGGTTTGGTGCCAGAATTCACGTTACGGAAATTGACCCGATCTGTGCGCTGCAAGCTGCAATGGAAGGATATGCAGTTAAAACATTGGAAGAATATTTACCAATCGGAGATATTTATGTTACTACCACCGGCAACCGCGACATCATCCGAATTGAACATATGGAAAAGATGAAAGACGGAGCAATTGTTTGTAATATCGGACATTTTGATAATGAGATTCAAGTTGAAAAACTGAAAAACTATCCCGGAATTAAACATACGAACATCAAACCGCAGGTCGATCAATATACTTTCCCGGACGGACATTCGATTATTCTCTTATCTGACGGGCGTTTGGTTAACTTGGGTAACGCAACGGGACATCCTTCTTTTGTAATGAGTAATTCATTTACAAACCAAACTTTAGCGCAAATCGAATTGTGGCAGAAAGATTATGCCGTAGATGTTTATCGATTACCGAAACATTTGGATGAAGAAGTTGCAAGATTACATCTCGAAAAACTCGGTGTTAATCTTACACAATTAACTAAGGAACAAGCCGATTATATTGGAGTTCCGGTTGAAGGTCCTTACAAACCCGACCATTACAGATACTAAAAAAATTAACAACTGCTTTCACAAAGGCGACTGCAAATCAACAGTCGCCTTTTTTATTACCCCATTCACCTTTCTCAATCCGTCGGTTGCCTGAACTTCGGTTCTTAATTATTACTCCTAAATTATCTTTAATTCCGTATTTTTGTTTTTAAAAAATGAACGGAAAAGAATGAGAATAGATAAAAAACCGGAGTTGCTTGCACCTGCAGGAGATTGGAGAATGCTGACCACAGCTGTAAAATCCGGTGCTGATGCCGTTTATTTTGGTATCGATAAACTAAACATGCGAGCAATGGCGAAAAACTTTACACTTGAGGATTTACCCAAGATTGTAGAATTTTGTAAAGAACATAATGTTGATACGCATTTAACATTAAACACAATTGTTTTTGATGATGAACTAAAAGAGCTTGATGTTATTATTCCTGCCGCAAAAAAAGCCGGAGTAGATATGGTGATTTGCTGGGATATGTCGGTTATCGAAAAGGCAATTGAGTATGAAATGCCTTATTGTGTCAGTACTCAGGCTTCAATTTCAAACTCCGGCTCGGCAAAAATGTACAAGCGCTTAGGGGCAAAACGGATTGTACTTGCTCGGGAAGTTACTCTTGATAAAGCGAAAGAAATAAAAGCAAAAACCGGAATGGAGATTGAAGCTTTTGTACATGGTGCGATGTGCGTTGCCGTTAGCGGAAGATGCTTTATGAGTCACGAGATTTTTGATAAAAGTGCAAATCGCGGTGAGTGCTTGCAGCCATGCCGGTACGAGTATGAAATTACAGCAAAACAAGGAGGCAAAACATTTATTCTGGGCGAGGATTATGTCATGTCGCCCGAAGATTTATGTACTATTGAATTTATTGATCAATTGATTGAGGCGGGTATAGATTCATTTAAAATTGAAGGGCGAAAAAGAGCTCCCGAATATATTGCCAAAGTAGTTTCAACGTATCGGAAAGCAATTGATTTGTACTTTGAAGGAAAACTTACCGATGATGTTAAAACCGAAATGTGGAACGAGCTGCGTAAGGTTTACAATAGGGGATTTTCACCCGGTTTTTATTTCGGACGGCCCTCAGGAGAACATTTCACAAAAACACCAAACAGCCAGGCGACTACCAAAAAACAGTATGTCGGTAAAGTGCTCAACTATTTTGCGAAAAGTAAAATAGTACATCTACTTTTAGAAGCAGGCGGACTGGAGAAAGGTGATCAGATTTATATTATCGGGGATTCAACGGGAGTGGTTGAGTTGCGGATAAATGAAATGATGAAGGATGAACGGTTTGTAAATAATGCGGAAAAGAAAGATGAAATTACTTTTTTTTGTGAAGATAAAATTAGACCGAGAGACCAAGTTTACAAGATTATTCGGAAACAGCTTTCTTAAGATGCTCTGCTTCTTTTAATCCGTTTAAGAGATTCATATTAACCTGGACA
>CAZMZM010000035.1:0-25076 GCA_964570865.1 uncultured Melioribacter sp. | reverse complement strand
GCGACGTAAGTTCCGCCCATTAAGCCAGCAGCGCTAAATGTAACGTCAGTAGTTGCAGTTTCACCAACATCAACAGAACCTTCAAGAGGATTAACTGTTAACCAAGCTGAACCGCCTGAAAGAATAACATCATCAATTTCAGCATACCATTGCCAAGGACTTGAAGTGGTAGTGTAATAATGCCATCTTAATACTATTGTTGATGTTCCCACAGGAATAACATCGTCAAGTAAAAGTGCAACAGCTTCGCCGGCTCCGTGAAGATCACCGTGATCTTCGTTCCAGCTCATAACTGTTAACCATGTGGCACCGCCGTCATAACTAATATCCAAGTCAAGAAAATCTGCAGAACCCAAAGCCTGGAAATTAGCATTGTATGAAAGGAATAAATCTTGTCTTCCCATTATGTTAATTTCGGGTGTCCAAAGTTCAGCGTCAAACGGACCTGCAACTGCATCACTGCTAACGCAAGCCGCTTCGCCTGTTCCGCCGGTGAAGTTGTCTTCGCCGTATTCAGTATTGGTTTTCCAATCGATACCTGAGCCTGCATTATCAACACTTGCCCAATCTGCAGGTGGAACTCCTTCTTCAAAATGCTCTTCAAGTACTACTTCATCTTTTGAAGCAAGAGCATATAATGTCGGGTATTTTCCGTTACCTACTTTGTTGATATCACGGCTAATTTTTTCTTTTTGTTTAGTTGTTAAAGTTTTAGGAGAAACTTGTTCTCCCGGATATTGAATTTCCAATAAGTAATTCAAAATGCTTCCGGCTGTGGCAGCATTTGAAATATCGAAAGTTTTTATCTCCGTTCCGCCTGTAAATAAACTGGAACTTAATTCTGTCGGGGAGACCGAAATTACCGGCGGATTATCAGTTGTAGCTGACGGGGAGTTTGATATATCTGAAGGATTACCAAGATTATCAACTGCTTTTATTGCAAAGTAATAAGTAGTTGCAAAATCAAGTCCGGTAATCGTATCAACTTCAGTACTTCCGTAAGGCTGAGGATGAATTGAATTTACATAAACTGTTGCATCATCCCAGTTTGCATCTGTAATCGGAGCATAGCTGTATCTTATATCGTAAGACGAAGCTGTTCCGTCAGTTCCGTCATCGCCTGAAGCTGTCCAGGTTAAAATTACGTTGTTTGAAAAAGTTCCTAAAGTGGCAAGATCAGAAATTGCCGCAGGAGGAGTATTATCGATTTCAAAAACAAAGTGCGCAATTCTGGTGCTCCAATCCCAAGAACCGTTTGAGTATTCATTTACATACCAAAACGTAGAACCGTCTGTTGGATCTACGGTCATATTGGTATAGTCACCCCAACGGTTTACACTGGTTTGAGCGGCAGGACTTTGAAATACAGTTTCTTCCTGTACTGTCATAATGCCCAACGGATCGTTTGCATAACGACCGGTAACTCTAATTTCCGGAGTTATTGTACTGCTGGATGCTGAATAGCCTAAAGCAATATTTCCGCTTTCATCCATTGCAATACTTCCCATCCAGCGATAAGTATCGTCAGGTGAATAAGTTCCCTGTTGGTAAAGTGACCATGCGGAACCGTCACTACGTAATTCGTACCAACGAACGGCAGCTGTTCCGTTTCCTTTATCAACGGTATGGTTTGTAACCATTCTTTCATCGCCTGGTCCAAAATAACGGTACTGCAATCTGTACATCAATCTGCCGGAAAGCGCATCGAGTGCGTCGGATGTTCCTGCTTGAGGTACGCAGTCGCGAGAAAAACAAACATCGCTGTATGGATCTACAGGTACTGTTGTCGGTCCTACAAAAAGTGAGTTGGAGGGAGTATCCCAATCGATTAAATAATTATATAAAAGTAAATTACTCGAACCGTCTAACTCTGCAAAAATACCGGGAGTACCTGACGGAGGAATATTTGTTCCGTCTAAGTCAGCAGGTAATAAACTGTATTGACTACCATCGAGCTGATTAAAAATCATCTGTGCATTCGGATCACCTACTAACATCAAATCTCTTTGGAAAGCAGCAACTGCAGCTCCCATAAAGGATGTTGAACCGGCGCTGAAACTGTTAACAGTCATGTAATATGCATCAGGCCAAATGCCGAACTTAGGGTAGTCAGGCATATTATCAAGAGCAAATGCGTATAGATACCATGAACCTTGCGGATCATCAGTTTCCGAAACAGCAATTAATTCGTAGAAAGGTCCGTCCGGGAAATTGGGAAGGGCAAACTGAGAAACTACCCAGCGATTTGCCATTTCATCAAAGTTCACGATTGGGTCACCATCGTTACTGCCTGACCATGGACCCGGAAGGTTTTGCCAGATTGTGCTGTTATCGGCAGGCCCGTATAACAGACGTCCGGATTTGCTGAAAATTGCAAAAGATAAGTTTATCATTTCAAGATAGTTATTTGTTCCGATGTCGCCCATATTATCCGGAGGTGCTACACCGGATACATTATTTACTCCCTCAAAACTAGAGATGTCTTTTGGATTAAGTTTTTTAATTCCCATTACGCTCTGCAAAGCGGGATCAACATCAAAAGTTTTTACAGATGAGTTTTTCCTATCGAGAGACGGGTTTGGAATCATATGTTTCATTATTTTCCAAGCCTGGTCACGACTTTGCGGAGGAATGGGTGTCATTGTAGAAAGTGCAGCTGTTTTAGCAAATGCAACAGGTTTTTTTGCACTAATGTTTTGTGCATATTGAACTGAAGCAAAGGCAAAAAAAGTTACTAAAAGCGTAAGAAACAGCTTTTTCATAAAGCCTCCTTTTGTGTTACAAATAAGTTAATTAGTTATGTTGTGTTTGTAAATTCTTTTTATCAAAACCATAGAAAAAAATATGAATAATTAAATAATTAGCAAAATAAAAAGAAAAAAAATATTTTGGTTTTTCTTGAATTTAATTTAATAAGTTTTACGTAAATTTGAATGTGAGAGAAATCACATCTTATTAATTATTAAAAGGAATTATTTTGTTACTCATAGAGATTTTACCTAATAAATGCGACTTTTGCGGAACATGTGTAGGCGTTTGTCCGGAAGATGCAATAGAGCTTACGGATTCAACCATTAATATTGTTGAGGAGGTTTGTACGAATTGTTCAAAATGTGTTTGGGTTTGCCCGATTGATGTATTGGTTTTTAATAAAGAAAAAATGAAAGATAATAAAAATGAAGATAAATAATTATTACGATGTTGTAGTTGTCGGTGCCGGACCTGCCGGCTCGACTGCAGCTCGATATGCTGCCGATAAAGGAGTATCTGTATTGGTGCTTGAAAAAGATCGTGAAATAGGTGTTCCCGTTCGGTGTGGCGAAGCTGTTTCGTTTGAGGGAATTTCGGAATTTATTGAACCGGATGCAGAATTTATTTCGGCTCATATAAATAAGTTTTTACTGGTTGCCCCTAATGAAACAGAAGTTACGATTGATTTTGAACAAAAGTTTTACGTGTTAAACAGGGTTTTATTCGATAAGGCTGTTGCCGAAAAAGCTATGAAAGCAGGAGCAAGCTTTATTACTAATGCATATGTTCATGGGTTAATTTTTGATGACGATAAAGTAAGCGGTGTAAAGTTTTCCTATTATGGAGAAGAGTTTTCGGTAAAATGCAAAGTTGTTATTGCCGCCGATGGAGTTGAATCCAGAGTGGGAAGATGGGCAGGCCTTACAACACATATAGATATTAGAGAGATGGAAGGCGCTTACCAGATTTTTGCCGGAAACATTACAGTACCTGATGACACATTAATCTTTTACTTTGGTGAAAAAGTTGCACCGGAAGGTTACCTTTGGGTTTTTCCCAAAGGGAATGACAAAGCAAATATTGGACTTGGAGTCAGCGGAGAAATTGGTAAAACGAAATCCGCGTATAAATTTCTCAATGAATTTATTGAGCGAAAATATCCTAAGGCTTCGATATTTTCGGCTGTAAGTGGTGGAGTTCCGTGCAGTCCTTCTCTAAAAAAAATATTCGCTCCCGGTATTATTCTTGTCGGAGATGCCGCTCGTCAAGTTAATCCGTTATCGGGTGGAGGAATTGCAGGAGGAATGATGGGAGGATGCATCGGAGGAGAGGTAGTAGGAGAAGCTGTTTTAGAAGGTCATCCGGAAAATTTAAGAGAATATCAGTTGCGGTGGGATAATAGATTGGGGAAGAAACATATTATTTTTAACAAGGTTAAAAACGGAATATATGATTTTTCGGACGAGCAATTTAATAAACTGGCGAAAAGCTTTTCCTCCGTACCTTACGAAAAAAGAACTCTCGGGAAACTAATTAAGCGAGCATTAATGAATCAACCTTCATTATTGATAGAAGCAGCTAAAATTTTTATGATGGATTAATTTTTTAAGAAGGGAAAAATGAAAATTGACGAATTAAAAAAAAAGGCCGCCGAACAAGCGGTTGAATATGTTAAATCAGGTATGGTTGTCGGACTCGGTACAGGAAGCACCACAAAATTTGCTATTCATAAAATAGCAGAATTATCGAAGAATGGTTCAATAAAAAATATTGTTTGTATCCCTACCTCTAATGATACGGAGATTTTAGCGAGCGAATTAAATATTCCATTAACAGACTTTTCACATCATTCTAAAATTGATATCACGATTGACGGAGCCGACGAAGTTGACAATAATCTCAATCTGATTAAAGGAGGTGGCGGAGCTTTACTGAGAGAGAAAATTGTAGCTCAGGCAACGGAAAGGGAGATAATAATTGTTGATGAATCTAAGCTTTCCCTACGTTTGGGGGAAAAATGGGCGCTCCCGATTGAAGTAATTAAGTTTGCAGTAGATTTAGAAAAAGAATTCTTGGAGAGCATCGGGGGAAACCCTATTTTAAGAATGAAAAACGGCGAACCGTTTATAACAGATGAAGGTAATTACATACTTGATACAAATTTCGGCGTTATTAAAAACCCTGAAAGCCTTGCCGAACAATTAAATAGCCGAGCCGGAATAGTTGAACATGGCTTGTTTATTGGGCTTGCCGCAATGGTAATTGCTGCTAAGAATGATGGAGTGGAAGTAATCAAGAAAGTTTTTTGAAAAAAAAGAATTTGATAATTATCGTATTATACGCTGTACTCAATTTTATTCCGAAGATTTTTGATTATTTCTTTCATGTTTTCATCGGTATTGATTGCTTCTTCAATACTGTTTTGTGCGTGAATAACAGTAGAATGATCACGACCGCCAAAATGTAAACCGATAGTTTTTAACGATGAGTTTGTCAGTTTTTTTGCAAGGTACATCGCTACCTGTCTTGCTTGTACAACTTCCTTCTTCCGGTTTTTTTCTCGTACTTTATTCTCGTCAACATCAAAAAACTCACAAACAACTTTTGTAATTTGGTCAATCGAAATGTTGGCCGGACGATTTGTAGCAATCTCTTTCACTGTTTTTTTCACAAGTTCAAAATCGATTTCCTTTTCACTGAGAGATGAGTTTGCGAGAAGTTTTATTAAGCATCCTTCCAGTTCTCGAATATTGGAAGTAATATTAAACGCAATGTATTCAATTATTTCGTGAGACAATTCAATCCCGTAACTTGCGCTTTTGTTTCGTAATATTGCAATTCTTGTTTCCAATTCCGGGGGTTGAATATCGGTTGTTAATCCCCATTGAAATCTGGAAACCAAACGTTCGCTCAATCCTTTTAATTCTTTAGGAGGTTTATCACTTGAAAGAATAATTTGTTTCCCCGATTGGTGAAGCATATTGAAAATCTGGAAAAATAAATCTTGTGTTTTTTCACGGCCGATTAAAAACT
The DNA here is from genome assembly GCA_964570865.1 of uncultured Melioribacter sp. Classification (GTDB taxonomy): domain Bacteria; phylum Bacteroidota; class Ignavibacteria; order Ignavibacteriales; family Melioribacteraceae; genus WGAL01. The sequence continues at coordinate 19,292 of CAZMZM010000035.1, read as the reverse complement.
GAATGTCATCAATAATTAAGACGTCCATCTTTTTGTAACGTCCGGCAAATTCATTGACTGAATCAGTTTGAATTGCTTCAACAAACTCAACGGTAAAAATATCTGCAGAGAGATAAATAACTTTTTTAGTGGAATCTTTCTTTAAAATCTCGTTACCAATTGCCTGCATTAAATGAGTTTTACCTAATCCAACACCTCCATAAATAAAAAGGGGATTAAAAGAAGTGTGACCGGGGTTATCGGAAATTGCAATACCTGCAGCACGCGCTAATTGGTTATTATCACCTTTAATGAAATTATCGAACGTGTAGCGTGGATTAAGATTTGAAATAACAGGTTCTTTATCAACGGTTTCAGATGATATATCGTCTGAAGAATTCTTTTCCTTAGGAATTATTTTTTGAACTGATTGAGCATTCTTCGAAGAGATATCATTTTGAGCTTCCAACTCATTTTCGTCCATGATAACATATACCAATTCACCATTTTCACCAAGAACGGATTTTACCATTTTGTTGATAAGCAAATTATACCTTTCATCAATCCACTCAATAAAAAAACTATTGGGAACTTGGATTTTTAATCTTGAACCTTCGAGGGACAAAGGTTTGATTGGTAAGAACCATGTATTATATGTTAGGTTGGGAACATTTTCCTTAATAATATTTAAGCATTCTTTCCAAATTTCTTTGTAATTCGTATGTGATTCAAGTTTTATGGCAAATTCACTCATTAAAAGTTATCCACATTTTATTTTGTTAAAAAACAGTTCAAATTTAATTTTTTGATAAAAACAAAAATCTGAAGAAAAAAGTTATCAACACTTTATTAACATAAAGGCAAAACAGATAAGTCTTTTATTTATAATAGTTTAAAAGTCTTCTATTAATGTAACGAACAGATTCAGTAAATAATCAACAAATTTTGGAGCTTAAAGTGCAGTGTGAAACGTTCCACAATTAAGAGTTATCCACAAGTTATCCACATAGCATTGAGGCTCTTTAAGCGACACGAAAATAGAGTATTTTTTCTACTACTCCAAATTATTTTTTAATAATCTTTCTAAGTTGTTAATTACAAATGAGATAAATATTAAGACGATTAAAGGTAGGAATTTTTAGTGAAAAAGTATTCCGAAAAAAAAAGAAATATTTGAACAATTATAGTAAATCTTACCTCATTATTCTTAAATTTGGAGTAACAAATTTTAGGAAAATATGAAAGTTGTAATTACTGGTGGAGCAGGCTTTATTGGAAGCCATTTTGCGGAATTTTTTGCCAATAACGATGATGAAGTTCATGTTATTGATAATCTAAGAAGCGGGTATGTTAAAAATATTAGTAATTTCGATTTAACATTTCATAATGTTTCTATTACAGAAAAAGAAATTGTTGAGAACATAATAAAAGGGGCTGATGTAATTGTAAATCTAGCGGCTTTGGTTTCTGTTCCGGAATCTTTGCTAAAACCTTACGAAACAGTTGAAATAAATGTCGGAGGATTATTAAATATTTTAGAGGCGGCAAGAAAATTCGGAGTAAACAAAGTAATTCATGCTAGTTCTGCGGCAATTTACGGTGATAATCCCGAGCAGCCTAAGTGCATTTCGATGAAACCTGAGCCTAAAACACCTTACGCAATCACGAAACTCGACGGCGAATATTATCTGAGAATGTATGCCGAAGAGTATGGACTTAATACAAACTCACTACGATTTTTTAATGTGTTCGGTCCCCGTCAGGATCCGAAAAGCCAATACGCAGCCGCAATCCCCATATTTATCCATAATGCCGTAAATAATCTTGATATTACAATTTATGGCGATGGTGAACAAACTCGTGATTTTGTTTTTGTTAAAGATGTCGTTCAAGCCGGTGTTAAAGCAATAGGTTTTGAAGGGAAAGGGGAAGTTTTTAACGTTGCGACCGGTAAATCGGTTTCAATTAATAAAATTGCTCAAACAATTATCAAACTTGTAGGTTCAAATAGTAAAATAATATATACCGATGAACGTTCCGGTGACATAAAATTCAGTTCGGCATCTATTGATGAAACAGTTAATTTATTGAACTTTAACCCGCGATTTTCTTTAAGTGAAGGGTTGATAGAAACAGTTAATTTTTTCAGCGGAGATTAGGATGAATAAAATTCTTATTGTTTTTACAGGCGGTACGTTTTCGATGAAAATTGATCAAAAAACCGGTGGTGCCGTTCCTTTTTTCTATGGCGAAGAATTAATCGAAATGATTCCTGAGGTTTCACTACTTGCCGACATTGAAATTTATAACTTCGGCAATCGCCCCGGTCCTCATATGACGCCTGAGCTTATGCTTGAACTTTCACGTGTTATCCAGAAGGAAATAATGCGTGATGACATAAAAGGTATTGTGGTAACTCACGGTACCGATACGTTGGAGGAAACAGCTTACTTTTTGGATTTAACCGTACAAACGGAAAAACCAATTGTTGTAATCGGCGCAATGCGGACAAGTTCCGAACCGGATTGGGACGGGCCGAGGAACTTGCTGGATGCCATGTATATAATTAATAATGAAAACAGTTACAAAATGGGGGTAATGGTTTGTCTTAACGGAGAGATAAATGCCGCTAGTGAAGTTACAAAAACTCATACTGAAAATATTGAAACTTTTCACAGTATGGATTTCGGTTCTCTCGGTTTTGTGGAACGGGGTAAAGTTATTTATAACAGACTTCCTTCAAAACTGGAGAAAATTCAAACCGATAGGATTGACTCGAATGTTGACTTGTTAAAAGTTTATGCCGGTATGACAGATAAGTTTTTTAGATTCTCGGCTGATACCGGAGTTCACGCTTTAGTTGTAGAAGCGCTTGGTGTCGGTAATGTTCCACCTACTGCTTTCGAAGGGATTGAATATGTAGTTAATAAAGGAATCCCGGTTATTTTAGTTTCGCGTTGTCCTGCAGGGGAAACGTTGGATATTTACGGTTACCCCGGTGCAGGAAAATGGCTGAAGAAAATCGGTGTAATATTTTCCGAATATCTGAACGGACAGAAAGCGAGAATCAAAACTATTGTAGCGCTTGGAAAAAGCAAAAACACGGATGAATTAAGAGAACTTTTTGAAGGAAAATAATTTAATATATTATATTTAATAAAAAACCCGAAGCCTGAACTTCGGGTTTTTTGTGAATAATTGTAGATATTAATTTAATATCTTAACTGCATCCGGTTGTTGCACCGCAAGTCATACATTTTAAGCATGTACCATTGCGTACCATTGTCATGCTTCCGCATTCAGGGCAAACATCTCCGGTGTAACCTTGTTCTCGAGCTTGTTTAACAACTTGAACTTTCTCGATTTTTTCCAGTTTCCCCGAATATTCCGCTTTGCTCGTTTTCGATCCGGTATCAGAACCACGCTCCAACTTAACCAATCTTTCATTGGATGTTTCTTGTTTTTCCTGTAAATCGGAATCCCGCAGAAAAGAAACAGTATGAGTTTTGGGTATATCTTCGTTAATATCTTTAACGTGAGCTAAATCGTTCCGGTTAAGATAAGTAACCGCAAGTTCACGGAAAATATAATCGATAACGGAAGTAGCCATTTTAATTCGCTTATTTCCCATTACCATTCCGCTCGGTTCAAATTTGGTGAAAACAAATGCGTCAACAAATTCGTCCAACGGAACTCCATGCTGCAATCCTAACGAAACTGCTATTGCAAAGCTGTTAAGCAAACTTCTGAAAGCGGCGCCTTCCTTAGCCATATCGATAAATATTTCACCGAGCTGTCCGTTATCATATTCGCCGGTTCTTATATAAACTGTTTGACCGTTAATTTTTGCTTTCTGAGTGTAGCCTGTTCTTCTGTCGGGCAAACGTTTACGTTTGGCAATATATCTGTGAATTATTTTCTCCGCAACTTTTACGATGTCGTTATCATCAATATATTCCTGAAGTTCCTCAATATCATCATCCGAAATCGTATTAAGCGGCTGCGAAAGTTTTGAACCGTCGCGGTAAATAGCATTTGCTTTAAGTCCGAGTTTCCACGAATCGATATAAGCTTTTTTAATATCTTCGATTGTAGCTTCGTGCGGGAAGTTTACGGTTTTGGAAATAGCTCCCGATACGAAAGGCTGTGCCGCGGCCATCATATTAATGTGAGCTTCGGGCCGAATGTAGCGTGTGCCTTTTTTACCGCATTTGTTGGCGCAATCAAAAACGGGGTAATCTTCGTTTTTGAGAAATGGAGCACCTTCAACGGTCATAGTACCACAAACGTAATCGTTGGCTGCTGCAATTTCTTCGCGGGTAAATCCTAACCATTCCAAAAGGTTAAATGAATAACTGTTCAATTTTTCTTCGGGAACATTAAGGCTGTTTAGCAGAAAGTCTTCGCCAACCGAGAATTTATTAAAAGCAAAACTCAAATCGAAAACAGAAGGAAGCATTTCGTTAATTTTCGAGAGGATTTCATCCGTGAAGCCTTTTGCTTTCAGTGTTGAGCTGTTTATATGCGGGCAGCCTTCCAATGTACCGGCACCTTTTGCATATTTTACAATTTCATTTATTTGATCATTATTATAGCCTAATTTTTCAAGCGCCGGGGGAATTGACTGATTGATAATCTTAAAGTATCCGCCCCCTGCAAGCTTTTTGAACTTAACCAAAGCAAAGTCAGGTTCAATTCCGGTTGTATCGCAATCCATTACCAAACCGATTGTTCCCGTCGGAGCAATTGCGGTAACTTGTGCATTGCGGTATCCGTATTTTTCTCCCAAACTAACTGCCTGGTCTGCAGTTTCACGAGCGGCTTCAAGCAAATCGGAAGGGCAATACTGAGGGTCGATTCCTAATGGCGGTACGGTTAAACCTTCATACTCCTCTTTCGGAACATTGTGGGCGGCGCGTCTGTGGTTGCGAAGTACACGCAACATGCTTTCCTTATTCTTATCGAACATCTTAAATGTTCCGAATTCTTTGGCCATTTCTGCCGATGTTGCATACGCTGTCATATGCATAATTGCCGAAACAGCTCCGATTATCGCAAGCGCCTCTTTGCTGTCGTAAGGAATTCCAAGTCTCATTAACATAGCGCCAATATTAGCGTACCCCAAACCAAGGGTTCGGAAATCGTAACTTTTTTGTGCCATTTCCTTGCTTGGGAATTGAGCCATAAGAACGCTGATTTCCAAAACGAGTGTCCACAAACGTGTAGTGTGTTTAAATTCTTTTATAAGGAACTTTTTCTTCTTCTCATCATAAAATTTTACTAAGTTAAGCGAAGCTAAGTTGCATGCGGTATCATCTAAAAACATATATTCCGAACAGGGATTCGATGCGTTAATAGGTCCGCTTTCAGAGCATGTATGCCATTCATTAATTGTTGAGTGGTATTGCATTCCCGGATCAGCTGAGGACCAAGCGGCATAACCTATTTGCTCCCATAAATCCCTTGCTTTTATTGTTTTAATCGGTTTTGGCTCTCTATTTTCCTTCTCCGCATTTTTCTTCTCGGTTCTCCAATAAAGATTCCAATCGCCGTCATTTAACACAGCTGTCATAAACTCGTTAGTAACTCTTACGGAGTTGTTCGAGTTTTGTCCGGAAACCGTAAGATAGGCTTCGGAAGTCCAATCCGTGTCATATTCCGGAAATTCTATTGATTTAAAACCCTGTTTGGCAAGCTCGATTACGCGTTCAATATAATTCTGTGGAATTTGAGCTTTCTTTGCTTCCAAAACGGCTGATCGTAGCTTTTTATTGGTTCTTTTGTTGAACCTGTCATTTTCAGGATGCTCTTCGTAGCAAGCTTTCATTATTTTATTCAAATGATAATTTGCAAGCTTAGAACCTGAAACCAGCGCTGCAACTTTTTGTTCTTCAACTACTTTCCAATTTACGTATTCTTCTATGTCCGGATGATCTACATCCAACGTAACCATTTTAGCCGCACGTCGAGTAGTTCCGCCCGATTTAATAGAACCGGCAGCTCTATCACCTATTTTAAGAAATGACATTAAACCGGAAGATTTACCCCCGCCGCTGAGAGGTTCGCCAACGCCCCGCAATGCTGAAAAATTAGTACCTGTACCGGAACCATACTTAAACAAACGCGCTTCTCTAACCCACAAATCCATTATGCCGCCGGAATTAACCAAATCATCTTTTACACCTTGGATAAAGCATGCATGGGGCTGCGGATGAGTATAAGAATCGTTTGATTCCGTAAGAACGCCTGTTTTGAAATCTACAAAATAGTGTCCTTGCGAAGGACCTGTAATGCCGTAAGCCCAATGTAATCCGGTGTTAAACCACTGCGGACTGTTAGGAGCGGACATCTGTGATGCAACCAAATAGCTCATCTCGTCATAGAAAGCTTTTGCATCATCTTCGGTGTCGAAATAGTTTGCCTTCCAGCCCCAGTAAGTCCACGTTCCGGCTAATCTGTGGAAAACCTGTTTGCAATCTGTTTCGGAAGAATATCTCTCCTTTTCGGGAAGTTCGTTCAAAAGTTCCGTATCCGGTACGGATTGTTGCAACCAGGTCGGAACCCCTTTTTCTTTTACTTTTTTCAGTAATCTTGGTACTCCGGCTTTTCTAAAATATTTTTGGGCGATAATATCTGTTGCAACCTGAGACCAGGATTCCGGGACAACAACATCGTCCATTCTAAATACAAGCGTGCCATCCGGATTCTTAATCTCGGATACTCGCTTGACAAATTTTATTCCGGCATAGGGGGATTCGCCGGCTTTTGTAAATAGTCGCTTAATTTTCATAGTAATTCCAAAAATAAAAGCAGTTATTTAATCCAAGTTATATTTTAACTTGATGAATTATCTTTAAAAAATTTCCAGATAAAGAGCATAACAACAGGAGGAAAATGGATTGCAACTTAGAAAACTCAATCATTAAAATCAAACAAATTCTTTAAAATTTTTATAAAAAATAAACTGATTGGTTAATCATTATTTTCTCAATATTTTAGAAAAAATTTTTTAACTTAAAATTTATATTTTTTTCGAAAATGAGATTAAGGATAAAAGATGAACTATAAAAGATCAGCGGGAATATTACTTCATCCCACATCATTACCTGGGAAATTTGGTATTGGTGATTTAGGGGTTAACGCTTATAAATTTATTGATTTCATGAAAGAATCCGGGCAGAAACTTTGGCAAGTATTTCCTCTGGGCCCTACGGGATATGGCGATTCACCGTATCAAAGTTTTTCTGCATTTGCCGGAAACCCGATGCTGATTAGTCCTGAAGAGTTGAAAAAAGAAGGATATTTGGACGATACCGATTTAGCTCGTTTGCCTGAATTTGAACCTCACAATATTGAATTCGGAAAAGTAATCGAATTTAAAACCGGATTGCTGAAAAAGGCTTATGCCAAGTCGGTTGTTTCGGGAATTAAGGATAAAGAAGCCTACGAAAAATTTTGCAGAGATAACGCCGAATGGTTAGACGATTACGCACTTTTTATGGCGGGAAAAGAATATCATGGCGGTATTTTGTGGACAGAATGGGAATCCTCGTTAGCATTCCGAAAAAAAGAACAAATGGAGGAATGGAAAAGTAAACTCGCGGATTTAATCGGTTATCAAAAATTTATTCAATTTCAATTTTTCAAAGAGTGGAATGCTGTTCGGAAATATGCAAACAAAAATGGAATTTCCATAATTGGCGATATGCCTATTTTTATTGCTTATGACAGTGCTGACCTTTGGGCAAACAAAGAACAGTTTACTGTTGACAGCGAAGGAAAACTGAAAACTGTTGCCGGTGTACCTCCCGATTATTTTAGCCCGACCGGACAGTTATGGGGCAATCCTCTTTACCGTTGGGACGCGATGAAAAAAGATAATTTTGCTTGGTGGAAAAAACGGTTCAGCAAACTTTTGGAAATGGTTGATATTGTTCGTATCGATCACTTCCGCGGATTTGAGGCTTTCTGGGAAATTCCCGGCGGGGCACCTAATGCCGTTGAAGGAAAATGGGTAAAAGCCCCAGGTGATGAACTTTTTACCGAAATTAAAAATACATTCGGCGATTTGCCGATTTTGGCTGAAGACCTTGGTGTTATTACCGATGGAGTTCGTGAACTCCGTGATAAATTTGGTTTTCCGGGAATGAAAATTTTACAATTTGCTTTTGGACCTAATGGGGATAAAAACTTCTTGCCTCACAATTATTCCCGCAATTCGGTTGTTTATACCGGAACACACGATAACGACACAACAAAAAGCTTTTTTGATATTGCTTCGAAAGAAGACATCGAACTATTCGAGTGGACACAAGATTACCTGAACTATTATGGTGCTGAAATTGTGTACCCGCTAATCAAGGAAGCTTATAAATCGGTTGCTGATTTTGTGATAATTCCAATGCAGGATATTCTTAATCTCGGAAACCAAGCCAGAATGAACTTCCCCGGAAAGTTAGGCGGCAACTGGGCGTGGCGTTTCAGTTGGGATCAAATATACGAAGGTTTAAGCAATAAATATTTTTATATCACAAAATTGTATGAGAGACAATAGTAGGGCAATTGATAATTGATAATGGACAATTGATAATTGGGTTGATATTTTTTTTGTAATATTTATGTTTCGTTTTTGCCATAAGTTTTCTTTAATGTTGCGAAGTTGCAACATTTTTTCAAATCTTTCTTTTTTATGTTGTGTTTTTGCAATATTATTAATAATTTTGTCCCAACAATAGTGTTAGGAAAAAAAAGCATGAGTGGCAATAATTTTTCGGGCATCAAAAAGGGCATTTCAGATAAAAATATATATTATGTGATTCTTGTCAGTTCTTTTTTAGTAGCATTAATATCGGCAGTTATATATTTAAATAATTTCCCGAAATTTAAATTTATTCAGAAAAGTTACACAATATACACAACAAACGAAAGTTCACGTCTTGTAACGTTAATACCTGGTTCTACTCCGAATATTATGAGTATTAGTAAAGTTCCGGTGGAAGATGTTTATAAAATATCTCTTTTGACATTAAATAAAAAATCTATCTTTGACTTCAACATTCACACAAAATTTGATATTGCAATAGATTTGAATTGTGAAGATGTTGACGGGGACGGAATGAATGATGTTGAAGCAATCTACAAGAGAAATGATTCTTTATTCCTTACAATCTACAACCCCGCAAAAAATTCAAAACAGATTGATGAATTATTGCTTTTGACAAAGCCGAAAAAAGCGTTTTCCAAGAATTGGTATATTCATACTAATATTGCCGGAATTCAAATAAATAAGGCCGGTGAAAGAAATCTCGTATTTGCAGTTTGGGCATCATCCGCAATTTATCCCCGTTCCGTTTATTCTTTTAGTTTACGAAAAAAACAAATAGTGCATGAATTTGAAATGCTGGCATCACCTATTAATGTAACCTTGTTTGATCTCGATAGGGATGGTGAAAAAGATGTAATAGTATCTACAGCTGCTACTGAAACCGTAAGAAAAATTCATGATAATAATAAGTATGATTTTTTTCACAGTTGGTTGATTGTTCTTGATGGCGAGTTAAATCCAAAATTTAATATCAAGAGAAAAAGTTCGTTTTCACAATTGATTGCAGATACGCTTGTTACACAGAAATCTAATTTCCTGATTACAGCTTTTCGTCCCTCGCTGAGTTCAAATGATTTATCCGAATTGTTGCGTATAACTCCAAATGGTAAAGTAGATAGGAATTTTGTTTTAAAACATTTGCACAAGTTTCACTTTGGTACTGTTGATACCAATCTTATTTGGCTTGCATTTAATGATAGTCTGTATCTGTTCAACAATTCTTTGGATATTAAAGATAAAATCGGTTTTAAATTACATACATATATAAATAAAATTGTTCCTTTTAATTCCGATGGAGATAAGTATTATTTACTCTTCTCATATCAAAATATTTTCATAATGGATGATAGTTATAACATAACTAATTTCAATTCATTTTCTCATAAGGAAAAAACCAGACTGAACGACTTTACTTATGCTATCGATCCGATAGATAACCTTCCTCTGATAATGGTAAGCGGGCATTCTCAGAGATATATTTTTAAGGTAGTAAAGCATAAAATTATGTTTATCCACTTTGTTTACTTTTTTATTTTATGGGGGATACTATTACTTCTCTTTTTTGCTATCAAACATTTACTCCAACAAGTTCTTGTTTATTATTTTTACTTTATGTACTCAACTTCTCGAGCGGAAAATATAATCATTTTGTTGGATAAGAATAATAGAATAAAGTACTTAAATAACAGCGCAAAAATAATTTTTTGTGATGAAAAAACAATCTGTTCTAAAAAATCCGATTACTCTGAGCTCGGTAAAATTTCTCACGACCTATATGAACTTATTTCTTTAGGACTGGAAAAGGGGAAAGAAGTAAAGAGTGAATTTTCTCTATCGGCAAGGAATAAAATATATCGATTCGAGGGAACATTTATTCCACTATTTGTAGTAGGAAGTTATTCGTTAGGTTCATATTGTAAATTAACGGATCTTTCTGCCGCAATAGAAACTGAAAGGGCAAAAGTATATTCGCATTCCGTACAAAAAATAGCTCATGAAATTAAAACACCTCTTTCATCAATACTGTTTACCGTTAAAACTTTAGAGCTTAGGTTAAAGCAATCCAATACTACTCCTGTTGATGAAATTATTGAGGATATTTCGTTAGTAGAAAAAGAAGTATTGAGGATGAAATCTTTAACTAATAATCTGCTTAAATTTGCAAATCTCCAAACTCCAAAATTAGATAAGGTTCGGTTTAGCAATGTTGTTGAAGGTTCTCTTGCAAAATTTGACAGTTATAAAGGGAAAGGTATCGAGTTCATTGTAAACGGCTGTGAGGATAAATTTATTCTCGGAGATATGTATCAATTAATTGAGGCACTGCAGGTTATTATTGAAAACGGAATTGATTCGATGAAAGGAAGCGGAAAGATTCTTATCAACTGCACGCGTGAATCAATTAATGATAAATTTTTTATGAAACTAACAATTACAGATGAAGGTCCCGGGATAAAGGAAGAGATTAAAAATGTTCTTTTTGACCCCTACGTTACTACTAAAAAAGAGGGTACGGGAATGGGATTGGCGATTGCCAAAAAAATTATTGAAGACCACGGAAGCACCATAACGTATGTTACCGGAGAATCCGGAACAACTTTTATTATTTATTTAACATGTATTTAAAAAGGGTAAATAGATGGATACTCCACATTTAATTTTAGCTGTTGATGACGATTCGTCATTTTTGCTATCTATAAAAAAACTGTTGAAAATAAGCGGATTCAATGTTCGCACTACAGATAATCCAATGCAGGTAATGGATGAAATAAGGAACTATAATTATAGTTCCGTTCTGCTCGATATTCAAATGCCCGGTGTTACGGGAATTGAACTGATTAAACAAATATTAGCCGAACGTCCGTCAATACCGATAATAGTAATTTCCGGTAACAGTGGAATTGAAATTGCCGTAGAGGCAATAAAATTAGGTGCTTTTGATTTTCTGCAGAAGCCGGTTGATCCCGAGAGATTGATGATTGTAATCAATAATGCAATTAAGCATGTTACTCTTAATTTTGAGAAAGAAATGTTGTCCCGCGAGATAGAACTTTCTCATCAAATAATAGGGGAAAGCACTGAGATAAAACAATTAAGAAATGAAATTGCAATGATTGGTATAACTAATGTAAGAGTGCTAATTTTGGGTGAGAGCGGAACCGGTAAAGAATTAGTGGCTTGGGGTATTTACCACAACAGTGAAAGAAAAAACAAACCTTATATTAAAATTAACTGTGCATCTATTCCTCATGATTTGATTGAGAGCGAGCTTTTCGGATATGTTAAGGGTGCGTTTACCGGTGCTACAACAAACAAGATGGGAAAGTTCAAAGCAGCTGATGGCGGAACACTTTTTCTTGATGAAATCGGGGAACTCGATATTTCGCTCCAGGCAAAGTTGCTGAGGGTATTGGAAGAAAATGAGATAGAAGTTATTGGCTCCAATAAAACGGAAAAAATTGACGTAAGAATTATTACCGCAACAAATAAAAATCTGCCCGACTTGATTAAAGAAGGTAGATTTCGTGAAGATTTGTTTCACAGATTAAACGTTGCAAGGATTTCAGTTCCCCCTTTAAGGGAACGCAGGGAAGACATTATTCCGATTGCCTACTACTTCCTCCAAAAATATAATCAGGAATATAACAAAAAGATTATGAGAATAACTCAACAAGCGGAAGGGGTTTTAAGAAATCATAATTGGATTGGAAATATCAGGGAATTAAGAAATGTAATAGAGACGATAGTAGTTTTTAAAAACAATGACACAATAGAGTTAAACGATATAATTAACGCTTTTAACAGGAGTGGTTACACAATTCCAAACGAACTAATTAAAGCTGAAAGTTTTACAGACTTAAGAACGGCCAAAAATAACTTCGAAAAGCAATATATCAATAATGTACTAAAAGCTAATGATTGGATGATTAGTAAAACTGCTGAGATTTTAGAAATTGACAGATCAAATTTATTTAAAAAAATGAAGCAATATGGTATTCAAAAACCGAATATATTAGAAGAGTAGTTTCAGGCTACTTCCCAACTAACTTTACATCCTTTCCTACAAGGGATGAGATACTCTCTGACATCACTGCCGGAATTTCTTGCACGGGAGCTATTTTATCGGCTAATCCGGAATTGATAACAGACAAAGGCATTGAATGAATTACCGCACTATCAGGATCTTGAGCAATTACCAATCCGCCCGCATTTGCGATATGCATAGCGCCGGCAGTTCCGTCATAGCCCATTCCTGTAAGTATTACTGCTATTGACTTAGTTCCAAACGCTGTTGCCAAGCTTTTGAATAAAGGATCGGCAGAAGGGCGAACGAAATTTACAGGTTTATCCTGGTTTAATCTGATGTTTGTTTTGAATCTGTTTAAAACCATGTGAAAATTACCCGGAGCAAAATATATTTTACCGGTTTCGATTTTCATCCCATCCTCGGCAAGGAGAACGTCAAAATCGGTTTCCTTATTCAAGTTTTGTGTGTAACTTTCTAACATCCAAGCGGGCGCATGTAAAACAATAAAAAATGATGCTTGGTTTGTATATTCCATTTCGGAAATAATTTTTTTTAAAGTTAGCGGTCCTCCCGTACTTGCCGCAATACCTACTGCAACAAAATCTGTTTTTCCATAAGATTTCATTTCAGTGATTTTTTCTTGTCGGAAGGCAAATTCGATACTATTAACTAAAACCTCTCTGTAAAAGGGTGGCGCAAAATATCTGTCAACTCCATATTGTAAAACTTTTTCTCTTACTTTTGGGTCAGCAATTCCAACTGTAGCAAAAATGATTATATTTTTATTAATTTTTCTAACCTTACTTATAAGGTCTAAACCTTCCATCAAATTAAAATTAACATCAACGATAATAGCGTCGAAATAATTGGAAATAATTTTTTCGTATGCGGTTCTGAAATCAGTAAAATCCGAAACAATGTATCCTGCTTTGTAAAATATTCTGTGGAAAAGTTTCAGTTGAGTTTCATCTTTATTAACAAGTAATATTTTTTTATTGGAAGACTTCAAAATTTCTTTATAATTATTTTCTAAATATTTTTTTACAATCTACGATAATGTTTTAAATAACAAAGGAAAAAATAAATATGCCGAATATAGTAATTATTATAATTTCTATTTTACTTCTTGTTGCTGTAATTCAAATAATAGTTCTAAAAAAGAAATTATCCGGGCTATCTGATGCCGGAGATTTATCGAACAAACTTAAAGAGGCTGAAGAAAAAATAATTAAGCTAAAAAAAGGCTACAATAATATTAAGGAACAAAACGATTTTCTTAAGAGCAAAAATAGAGAACTTAATCGAAAGATGAAAGACTTGGAGGAGGCAAATATAGAATTACTTGAAAAAAAAGAAAGTCTTCTAAACAGCAAAGAAAAACTTGAGCTGTTACATAAACAAAAGGAAGACCTTTTTGCAATGGCTATTCATGATATTAAAAATCCTGTATCGGCAATTAAAGGTTATTTGGATTTGCTGAATTCCTACGATTTAACTGCTCAGGAGCAACAGCAAATAATGAACGGATTAATGGCATCTTCGGATAGAATTGTGAGGTTAGCTCAAGAAATTGCCGAAACAGTTGTTCTCAAGGATAATGTTCCTAAACTAAAACGGAAAGTTACTTCTATAAAAGATATTATCGATTCTGTCTGTAGGCAAAATATTACTTATGCAGAGAGAAAAAAAATTAAGTTGGTAAATAAAAGTTCACACGATTTACCGAAGATTGAAATCGATCCTGATAAAATTGAAGAAGCAATCGATAACTTGGTTAATAACGGAATTAAATACGGAACCGAAGGAACAACAGTTCAGATAATTACATTTTTTAATAGTGAAAAAATTTCTATTGAAATAACAGATGACGGACGAGGAATGTCTTCCGAAGATTTAAATAAAATATTTGAAAAAGGTCAATTACTCTCTACTGAGCCGACCGGTGATGAAACCCGTTCAGGTCTTGGGCTTTGGATAGTAAAGAATATTATCGATGAGCACAATGGAGAAATAAAAGTAGATAGCAAACTTGGTGTTGGAACTACTTTTACGATTATGCTCCCTTATTCTGATAAGTATCGCTTAAACCGGCTCGGTGAAGAATTTCATAATAATTATTATTAACGGATTTTATTACCATGTCGTGTAAAACCGGACGGAACATTATATGTTTTCTGTTTTTGCGCGAAGGATAAACTCTGTTAGTAAGCAATATTACAAACAAGTTACGCTTTTTGTCAATCCAAATAGAAGTTCCCGTAAAGCCGGTGTGTCCGAAAGAATTAAGTGAAAAAAGTTTTCCTGCCGACGTATATCCTTCGGGGGATTTAGTATCCCACCCGAATGCGCGTCCGCTTTGGGAATGTTTTGTTGTGAATAGTTCTATCGTTGATTTTTTGAATATCTGCTTATTACAACATCTTCCGTTATCGAGAAGGAGTTGGGCAAACTTAGCCAAATCTTCCGCAGTAGAGAAAAGACCCGCATTCCCGGAAACTCCGTTCAACAAAGCGGCGGTTTCATCATGAACAGTCCCCTGCACTTCTCTCATCCTCCAATATGTATCAATCTCAGTCGGGGCGCATTTGTATTTTAATGAATCGGGAGGATTGTACATTGTGTGCCTCATCTCAATTTTATTGAATAATTGTTCAGTAATAAATTTATCTAAATTCCGACCGGTAATTTTCTCAATTAGCTGTTGAAGTACAATAAACCCGATGTCACTGTATCTGTATTTTCCCCCGGGCTGTGCCAAGAGCTTCATATTCATTATTCTTCGTAGAACTTCTTCTCTTGTTTTACTTTTCAGGTAAAAACGCTTGCCCGCGGGTAAGCCCGAATTATGAAGGAGAAGATTTTTAATTGTAATTTTGTACTTACCGTGATTGTTAAATTGCGGAAGGTATTTAACTACCTTATCATCAAGATTAATCAAACCTTTGTCGTAGAGAAGCATTACAGCGCTCGTAGCGGCTACAACTTTTGTAAGTGACGCCAAATCGTAAAGCGTAGTTTTTGAGACGGTCTCGGAATTAATATCATAACGAAAGCGACCGAATGTTTTATCGTAAATCACAGTTCCGTTTCTCCCTACAACCAATTGCGCTCCGGGAAAAATAGAGTCCGAGATAGCTGAATTCATTAGTGAATCAAGAGATGAAAAATTATAAAGCGAATCTTGAGCGGCAAAAGGAAAAATCAACTTTTCTCTCTTAACCGGTTTTCCGTCTCCGAATTTATAAGGAGTATTCGGAATTGAGATAGGGAGTTTTCCGTTAATATTTATTTCGCCGAACATCGCTTTAACGATTGCCGCCTGCGAAACATCCGCTAGTCCGTATGAAGTAAGGTAGCAGTTTGTTTCGGGCAAATCGTTTATTATGTAAGGATTCCCCATTGCGAGAAGAATCGTTTTTGCATGAGCGGAATTGGTTTGTTGAATTAAACTTTTCATTCTTTCGGCAAGAGTAATTTCACCGGAAAATGATTGTACTCCGATAAAAACCGGAAAAATCACCAAATCCGATTTGCCCGCAATTTTACCGGCGGAAATAAAATCGCTATCGGTACTTAATTTATTAAGTGTTATGTAATTGGCATCAGGAAGACGGTATTTTATAAACTTGAAAAAGGGGAGTTCCTTTGCAAGCAAATCGGACCTGTCGGTTTCTCTGAACGAAATAACCGAGATACTCTTGAACTTTTGTGGCACCAGTGGAACTAAGTTATCTTCATTTTTTAAAAGAGTGATTGCTCTCTCTGCAATTTCACGGGCTAAACGTTTGTGTGTTTTATCGGATAAAACCACTTTTGATTTTTTAAGATTAATTCGGTTATCATCAATTAATCCCAATTTGATTTTAACCGCCAGAATTTTCTTGACCGATTCAAGTAAACGATTTTTGCTAATCTTTCCGAACAATACTCCGTTGTATATAGCCTCAACGGCTTCGTGAACATCAGGCGGGAAAAGTATGATGTCGTTTCCGGCAAGGAATGCTTTTTGTGCAGCTTCTTCATTCGAAAATTGAGAAGTGATTGCGTGCATGTTCATTGCATCCGAAACTATAAGTCCGTGAAAATTTAAATTTTGTTTGAGCAAACCGTTGATAATCTTAGGTGAAAGCGTTGCCGGTAAGTTTTCATCAAATGCCGGAACGCTTAAATGTGCCACCATGATAGATGCAACGCCGGATTGAATTGCTTTACGGAACGGAATAATATCTTCGTTAAATAACGTTTCTTTCGATTTGGTAATTACGGGAAGTTCATTATGCGAGTCGGTTGAAGTAGCCCCATGACCGGGGAAATGTTTTGCGGTAGCAAGCACTCCGCCGCTCTGCAAACCCTTAATAAAGTTGATTCCGTACTTGGCAACAACTCCGGGCTTATCGGAATAAGATCGATAGTTTATAATCGGATTGAGATAGTTTGTATTAACATCGAGTACAGGGGCATAATTCTGCCTAACACCAAGTGCTCTACTTTCGGTGGCGGTTACATAACCTGCAAGGTAAGTAATCGCCGTATCGCGCGTGGCGGCAAATGCCATCGGAGGAGGAAATTCAACGCCGTTATCCATGCGTGCACCTACACCGTTTTCAAAATCGGCGGAAATAAGTAACGGGATGTCGCTTAACTTTTGTAATTTGTTAACGGCAACAGGGAGGGAATCGACATCTCCTTGCAAAAACAATATGCCGCCGACTTTTTCTTTTTCGGCAAATTTTTTAAGGCGGATAAATTGGGAAGAAGTATCGGATACATTGTAAGCATATCCGTTTGGGAAAACGACTTGGGCGCATTTGTCTCGTAAGGTCATCCGGTCAAGGAGAAGTTCTAATTTCAGTGAATCTTGAAACGTAAGGTTGAAAAATTTCCCGCTATTATTTTGAGCTTGGACGGTGACAGAAGTCAGCAATAAAAGAAGAAGGAATTGAACAATAGTTTTTTTCATATTAAGCAACCGAATTTTAATATTATTTTTTCCCGTATTCGGGAGATATTTTTACAAATTTAATTAATATAAAAGCGGGGATTGTGGATGCAATTACCCAAAGGAAAAAGTCAGAGTAGCCCAAAGCCTGTTCGAGATAGCCGCTTGCCATTCCCGGAAGCATCATCCCCAATGCCATAAAGCCCGTGGCAATTGCATAATGAGTAGTCTTGTATTTTCCCTCCGAAATCATCATAGCGTAAACGAGATAAGCGGCAAACCCGAATCCGTAGCCGAATTGCTCGAACGCAACACCCAAAGCCACTATCCACAACGAGGAAGGCTGAGACAGTGCGAAAAGCCAGTAAACGGCGTTAGGTACATTGATTGCAATTACCATTGGCAAAAGCCAATATTTTAATCCGTTCCGTGCTATTGCGAAACCACCGAGTATTCCCCCTGCAACAAGAAACAGCACGCCGACAGTTCCGTAAATCAATCCGATTTGAGATGTAGTTAAACCGAGTCCTCCGGATGTTGTGGAATCAAGCATAAAAGGGGAAGCAAGTTTAACCAATTGCGCCTCGGAAAATCGGTAAAGGAGAAGAAAGAGGATTATTATTCCGATTTGTTTTTTTCTGAAAAAATCAAGAAAAACTTCAAAGAAAGATTTCAATAGATTTTTTCTGTCGGTATTCAGTTGTGCGGTTTCGTTACCGGGCAGAAAAAATTTATGATAAATGGCAAAAGTAATAAAAATTACGGATGTGATTAGGAAAGTAATTGTCCAAGCGGTTTTTATGTTTCCGAATTTTTCCTCTAAACTTCCTGCAACAATAACCAATAATCCTTGTCCGGTTATCATGGCAATGCGGTAAAAAGTTGAACGAATGCCGACAAACTTTGCTTGTGAATGTGGCGTTTGCGCTAACATGTAAAAGCCGTCGGCGGCAATGTCATGTGTGGCGGAGGAGAAAGCAATAAGCCAGAAGAAAAGGAGCGAAAAATTGAGCCATGATGCAAAAGGAAGTGTAAGTGCAATTCCGGCAAATGCAACGCCTATAAAAAACTGCATTGATAGAATCCATCTTCGCTTTGTTCCCAGCAAATCAACAAGAGGACTCCAAAAGGGTTTGATAACCCAAGGTAAATACAGCCAACTTGTGTATAGAGCTATTTCACCGTTCGAGAGCTGCATTCGTTTAAAGAAAATAACCGAAACGGACATAACGAATATGTATGGCAGCCCCTCGATGAAATAGAGAGAAGGAACCCACCTCCAGCCTTTATCCAAGTTTAAGTTATTTTTTAATCTCAATGGTATTCCTTATACGGATGCTTACTGATAAATCAATTTCATTCTTTTTCTAAAGATAATAAATTTTGCTTTGTTGGTATCGGTGAATGTTTTGTTTTCGGATTGAGAAAATGAAAACGGGAATATTATTGAAAAGGAATTTCCGAATATACCGTTCCCGGCGGTATTTTTTCAACAAAATATTTCTCCTTATTAGCAGTTTAACAGATGTGATGCATGTCAAGAAATAATATATTTTTATTCTTCCGTTATTGTGATTACTAATAATATAATATATTTAAGTTTAAAATTTTTTTTTGTGGAAAAGTAATGAGCCATTTGCGGGATGGGACTCACGTGGCGAAGCTGTGTTTAAGGGGATGGTTAACGGTAAACGGCGAAGAGTAAATTAGGGAATTTTTTTAAAAGAATAAGTTTGCCGAGG
>CAZMZM010000034.1:0-25213 GCA_964570865.1 uncultured Melioribacter sp. | reverse complement strand
GTGCAGTAGTATTACAGATTGCTATTCGGCATTTGTCGGACAATCTATCGAATTGCGAACGAAACCCAAATACCCCGTCATTGCGAAAGGAACGAAGTGGAGTGAAGCAATCTGTCAGTAAAAGACAATTCTGCAGAGTAATACTAAAGATTGCTTTTCGACAGTTGTCAGATTTCATTCCTCGCAATGACAGTGATTGTTCGGGTTTGGGAGACGGCATGACAGATTCCTTCACTTCGTTCGGAATGACAGTGTTTGCTTGGGTTTGTGCAGTAGTATTACAGATTGCTATTCGGCATTTGTCGGACAATCTATCGAATTGTGAGTAAAACCCAAATACTCCGTCATTGCGATTCCGCCGAATGGCGGAAGAAGCAATCTGTCAGTAAAAGACAATTCTGCAGAGTAATACAAAAGATTGCTTTCTGACAGTTGTCGGATTTCATTCCTCGCAAAGACAGTGATTGCTTGGTTTTGGGGACGGTGTGGTAGATTCCTTCACTTCGTTCGGAATGACTGTGGTTAGAGTAAGTCGAAGCAAAAAAAAGGCGAGAATTTGTCTCGCCTTTTTTGTACTGAAATATTAAAATATCTACTAACCGCAACCGCCGAGTGCGCGTTTAACTTTTGGAATAACTACCTTACGCGGTTTTGAATTCTTTAGAATCTTGTAAACCTCCGGTCCAAATTCGTGTCTGAATAGATACGTGTCTTTTACGATGCTGTCCGTAGGCATAACCGCAGGCATTTTAAAATCAAGAATATCTTTCTTGAACGCGGGGAAACCGCCCTTAAGTACAAAAATGTTTTGCGGTTCATATCCTACTTTTACAGCTAAAGCTGCAGCTCGTCTGTCAAGATTATCATCATTACTGTAGATAATTGTAATCTTGTTATATGCGTTAAAAACATTTTTCATTTTCATACGGCAAAAATCTGAAGGTTTGGCATTTACCGCATAGGGAAGAGCTAATTTTTTGAACTCTCCCGGTGTCCGCAAATCGACGAATTGCATGGTTTTATCACCTTTAATTAAGCGGACGGCAACTTCATCCGGTGTAATATAATTCAGGTGCATATCTTTCCCGAAATCGGGTTTTGCGAATTCTTCCAATGTGCTTGTTTTTTTAGGAGGCATAAATAAAGCTAATATTGCAACTACAAAAGCAAAAGTTGTCATTTTTATAAAAGTACCTTTAGGCGTTGGATCGGCATTGGCTCCTTTGTTAACTTTTTCTTCAATTTTCGCAACTCCCCAATAAGTGAAGAATGCAAAAATAATTATTATGAAAGTAAACAATCCCATCGAAATATTAAGTGTATCGAAAAGCTGGGGTGTTCCGAGGTACGAACCTTTATGAAGTCCTTCGAACCATGGATAGCCTACAATGAAAAGGAAGATACCGAAACCGACACCAAGCACTACAAAAAGTGCATCCATTTTTCCTATCATTGTCGAAGCAATACTGGTTCCGGGGCAATAGCCGCCTATTATAAATCCGAAGCCCATTACAATTCCGCCTACGATAACAGACCATAAGTAAAGAGGATTGATATAAATAGCATCAAGATTAAGTAATCCGAAGTGCCCGAGCGCTAAAATACCAACCATGCCTGTAATGGCAGCAGTGAAAAACACGCGCCATACGGTAAAATCATAGCCGTAAAAAACGCCAACAAGTTTTTTTGATGAAGAAAAACCGGCGTTTTCAAGCAAGTAACCGAAAAAGAATCCGATTACCATTGCTAACATTAAATTAAAGTTTGGTTCAGGATATATTGGTCCCATAATAAACTCTCTTATTATTAAAATTTATAGCCAAAGTTTCTTAAAAAATGGTGCAAGTATGTAACCTGTACCAAATATTATTAACGTTACCAAAAAGCCGGCAACCGAAAAAACTACCATTCCGTCAAGTCCGGCGCCACTGGTACAACCTCTTCCTAATTGTGAGCCTATCCCAAAGAGGGTGCCTCCGATAAAAGCTGCAACAAGCCTTGTTTTTGAGGAGATTCTCGGCCCGTGTTCAACGGTAATTTTATTTCTGCCTGAAATTAAGCCGGAAACAAAAGCTCCTATTATAACGCCGATAATTTCCCAGATTAACCACGATTTCCACGGGCTGTCGGGATGTGTGGCATTGAAAGACTTAATATATGGAATCTGTGCACTTGATTGCGGTGCAACGGCTTGCATAGTTCCGATGACGGTATTCTTAATAGCGCCGCTTGCTCCTAATCCGTCTCCATTAAGATAGATTGCAAAAACAATCAGAAGTCCTAACAAAAATCCGGCTAAGTACGGATTCATGTATTTTGTTTCTTCTTTCATAATAACACCTTAATTTTTATCATTTTCAATTTCGTCAAGGTCTTCTTCTTCAATATCTTCCCAACCGGTAAGCATGGCTTTAAGGTTAGTAAGAACAGTGTGACCGGTTGTTATCAAGTAAAGGTGCCCGATTAAGAAAATTACTAAAAAATAGGCGCCTATTGTATGCCACAAAGCGATTGGTCCCAGACTGGTAACATTAAGCGGGTCAACTGTGGCTGCTTGAGGAACTCTGTAATAAATATATAATAATCCGGTAACCATCATCAGAGGAATAATAAGAACCATCAATGAGAAGTATGTAATTTTTTGTAACGGATTAAGCTTGCTTAATCTGTTCTTTTTTACCGGATGAGGTGCATTTTTGAAAATACCTAACAGATAATATTCAATCTGTGCTTTCATGAACTTGGGCGTCGGGATGTACTGTTTAATTTCACCTGTTGTAACGTGCCAGAAAGCGGCAAAAACATACAATCCTAATAATGACCAACCTGCAATTCGATGATAAACAACGGCATTTTCATAGCCGAAGAAGGAATATGAACCGTGAACCTCAAATCCCGTAAAAGCCAGGAAAAAGATAAGAATGGCTTGTGTCCAGTGCCAAAAACGTTCAAATCCTTCATATATATAAACTTTTTTCATCGTTATACCTTATGATTTATTCTTTTTATTAAAATAATATCTAAGAGAACCGTGGCCTATAACGCCAAGTAAAGTTAGAATGATTAAGAGTTTACCTAAAATATCAACAATGCCGTAATGGTCGCGGGCAGGCATGTAAAAATCATTTAGACCTGCTAAGCGGCTTCCGTTGTCTGTATGGCAATCCGTACACTGAAGAGACTTATCTTTTGTGGAAACCATGTGGTCAAGAGGCCAATACATTGTCGTGTTAATCCAACCGAATTTGCCGCTGTAAGGAAGTCCGATGCTTTTCATTCCAACTTCAGCAGCCTTATTCCATTCAAAATCTTTCCAATAAGCGCCTTCACCTTTTTTCAACGATGCTAATTTGGGTTGAATTATCATTCTCGTTCCTAAGTCAAACGGCTGTTTTGTAGTATGAATACGCATCGGATATATTTTTGAACGGATATCCGAATATGAACCGTTGATTTGGTTTAGACAAACAACAGTATCGCCTTCAGGCACTTTCTGACCGAGTACGTAGTGGTCAACTTTGCCGTTAAACCAAAAATATTGAGGTTTTAAGTGTCTTCCCCAAGTAAAGGAACCTTTTATCGATTTGTAAATATGATCTCCGAGCGAATCTTCTTCCATGAAAGGTTTGCCGTCTTTATCAAGTACGCCTGCTGTTGACCAATCCCAGTGGATATTTACCGAATTTACCTTAGCATATTCAGGGATATGGCAGGTTTGACAAGCTACTTTATAAGTATGTTCATTTAATATCGAACTTGCATGAGGTTCGGTTGTATGACACTCCGCACAAGAAAAATGACCTGCTGCTTGTCCTTCAATTGCAATATCTCTACCGGAAATATTATGATGCTCGGTTTTATGGCAATCCACACATTGAAGATTAGCTCCGGAGTCTGCCATATGAACATCCACATCGCGTGAGGGATGGAACATTGCTTTTTCCAAATCGCCGTGTTTTACGTTATTTCCACCGCCACCGAAAAAGTGACAAACGCCGCAGTTATCACGTGTAGGGCGACCGACACTTTGAGCTACAACGTTTAAGTCAACCGACTTAGCGGGATAGCCTCCCATATTTCCGCCTTTAATGTAAGTGTTTGAGTTATCGTGGCAAACAAGGCAGTCAATGTCCGCAGCGACAGTGTCAAATGCTGTTGCAGTAGGATGCCAACCATAGCCCGCATGGCACTTAGTACAACTGACTTCACTTCCTTGTGTTCCGATACAGAAATTATTGATTACAGTATGCTTCCCGAGATATGATACGCCTCTCCCTTCCAAATAAACAGGGCGTTCCCAGCGAAAGTGAGGTGTTCCGATAATTTCTTTGTGAGATTCATTGTGGCATGACAAGCATGCTTTTGTAACATCTTGTGGTGTTTTGAATTTTTTTTGCAGAACTGCAAACTTACTATGATCAACAGCTTTCTTTTTATGAGGAGCTGAATACTTCTCTTTTAGTTGATCAAGTTTCGTAGGGTAAACAGTGGGATCTTGTAAATAATATATCGCCCCTATTATGATTAATCCTACGACGAGTAGTGTTAGATATGTATTTCTCATTTGTGCTCCAAAATAGAAATATTATTTTTTAATTTTGACGTTATTAACTTATATATTTGAAATAAGATAAGCAAGTTCCTTTATAGAATTTTAACAAATATTTAAAGAAAAATTCAGAGGATAATTAGTTAAAGATAATTATCACTTGTTTCGATTTATAATAAAATTCATATATTTTCCTTTTTGATTTGAAATAAATATGGAGGTTCATTTGGCACTTTTAGTTGTAGGTTCAATTGCACTTGATACTGTAGAAACACCAAACGACAAAATTGATAATGCACTCGGCGGTTCTTCGTCATATATTTCCTTGGCTGCAAGCTATTTTACCGCTCCGGTTCATCTTATCGGCGTTGTGGGAGACGATTTCCCTAAGGAGCATATAGACTTGTACGAAAATCACGGAATCGATATTGAAGGACTTGAAATAATTTCCGGAGGTAAAACTTTTAGATGGGGCGGGCGATATCACACCGATTTGAATGTGCGTGATACTTTGTTTACCGAATTGGGAGTTTTTGAAACGTTTAACCCTAAAATTCCTGAAGATGTGCGTGATGATAAGTACGTTGTTCTCGGCAATATTCATCCTGCATTACAGCTGAAGGTTTTGGAACAGTTAAAATCTCCGGAACTAATTGTATGTGATACAATGAACTTGTGGATTGATACCGCTTTAGAGGGATTAAAAGAAGTGATTACAAAAGTTGATGTTCTGATAATTAACGATTCGGAAGCAAAAATGATTGCCGAAGAGGATAATCTGATTAAAGCGGCAAAAATTATTCGAAATATGGGACCCGATACTTTAATAATTAAGAAGGGTGAACACGGGGCATTGTTATTTAAAGATGATAAAATCTTTTCCGCCGCTGCTTATCCTCTTGAAGAAATATTTGATCCCACCGGTGCCGGAGATACTTTTGCCGGAGGTTTTGCCGGTTATTTAAGTCGTACGGGAGACTTAAGTTTTGAAAACATGAAACGCGCCGTAATTTATGGCAGCGCTGCGGCTTCCTTTTGCGTGGAAGATTTTAGTACAAAAAAAATTGAATCTGTTTCGCTTGAAGATATTCATAAACGTTTCTTAAGATTTAAGGAACTAACCGAGTTTAACGATGCAAAACTTTAGAAGTATTGATTTTGCTGATGATAATCTGCGGATAGTGAATCAAACACTTTTACCGTTTTCGGAAAATTATATTGTTACTGATGATTTTCTGAGAATTGCGGAATCGATAATAAGACTGGAAGTAAGAGGTGCTCCTGCAATCGGTATTGCCGCAGCTTATGCCGTCGCATTAGCATTTAAAAATAAGAATGTTCCGGATAAACTCTATTTCGATAAAGTAAAATCTACTCTTGCGGCAACGCGCCCGACAGCGGTAAATCTTTTCTATGCACTTGAAAGGATGGAGAATCGGTTTGTAAAACTAAAAATTGATGATGATGTTTACACCGCTTTGCTTTCCGAAGCAAAACAAATTCATAAAGAAGATATTGAAAAATGTAACGGCATGGCAAAAAACGGTTTAGCTGTTTTCCAAAAAAAATCAGTGGTTTTAACACATTGTAATACCGGAGCTTTGGCTACCGGCGGGGACGGAACCGCCTTTGCCGTAATCAAATATGCTTTTCAAAATGGAATGGTAGCGCATGTCTATTCCGATGAAACGCGTCCGCTATTACAAGGCTCGAGGTTAACCGCTTTTGAATTGGAGAAAGCAGGAATACCTTTTACGATTAATGTTGATTCGGCGGCGGCACATATTATTAAAGAAAAGAAAGTCGATTTAATTATTACCGGTGCTGATAGAATTGCGGCGAACGGCGATTCGGCTAATAAAATCGGTACTTACGGATTAGCGGTTTTAGCCAAACATCACGGAATTCCTTTCTACATTGCCGCTCCGTCAACTACAATCGATAAATCATCCCCGAACGGAAAAAATATCAAAATAGAGGAACGTTCGAAGCTGGAAGTTACCGAGATAAAAGGGGTAAAAGTAACTAAGGATGATTATAACGTTTATTCGCCGGCGTTTGATGTTACTCCCGCAGAATTGATATCCGGCATAATAACAGAAAAAGATTTGTACAAGTATCCATACAAATTCTGATGCCGGAAATTTTAAAGACCGAAGGAATCGTTTTATCAAAGCTTGATTTTCAAGAAAGCAGTAAGATTGTCCGGATTTATACAAAGGATTTCGGAAAAAAATCCTTCATTGTAAAAGCTGCAAGATCAAAGCGTTCTAAGACCGGAAATGTAGTTGACCCGCTTAACCATTTGGAAATAGTTTTTTATCAGAAAGATTCTCGTGACATTCAAATTATTTCGGATGTTGCTCTGGTTAATTTTTACCCTCATCTTAAAAATGATTACGAAGCATTGATATACGGTTCGGCTGTCACCGAGCTGATTGACCGGCTGATTCACGAGGCTGAACCGAATGAGCGTTTGCTGAAAGGGACTTTACGAATTTTTGAGTTGATAAACGAAAATGTTTCGGAATCTAAAAAGTATTTTGTTAAATATCTCTTCTTTTTTCTCGAAGAACTCGGTTACCAGCTCCAGATGGAAAAATGTTCTTCATGCTCGGCAGAGTTAGAATCCTCTCCGAAAATTGGTTTTAATTACGAGAAAGGATTTTTGTGCAGCGAGTGCATCGGTAGCGAATTAATTAATTTTTCTTTTTCTGCGGAACAATTTAAAAAACTACGATGTTTAAGCTCCCGAAGTTCAAATTGCGATGAGAACAATGAGTTGTTGGAAAAGTTAATCGGGTTTTTTGAAAAATATCTCTCGTATCAAGTAGATGAATTTCGTGAGATTAAATCGTTAAAATTGTTATAATGCAGGAGGATAAAATGCATAAAAGAAAATTATTAGGCACTTTGGGTTTGCTCTTTCTCGGAGCTGTTTTTGGAGCGGTTCTCGTTTCAAACTTTGGATATGTTCGCCCGAGTTACGGCGAAGTACAGTTGGGAAGCAAATCCGAACCGGTGCAACAGATAGATGGTAACTTGCAATCGTTTCAGGACGCATTTGTTGAAGTTGCCGAAAAGGTTACTCCATCGATAGTTGAAATAAAAGTAGTAAGTAAAATAAAAGAAGACCCGCACAAGGGATTGCAGTTTTTCTTCCCGTTCGAAAATATGCCTAAAGAGCAGCAAGGATTAGGAAGCGGCGTAATAATTTCGGATGACGGATATATTGTTACAAATAATCATGTTGTAAAAAATGCAACTTCGGTTACGGTTACTCTTTCCGATAAGCGTAATTTTGACGCTGAAGTAATCGGAACCGACCCGCTCACAGATTTAGCCGTAATTAAAATTGACGCCAAGGGATTAACTCCGGTTCACTTCGGCGATTCGGATAAATTAAAAGTAGGACAATGGGTAATGGCTATCGGTAATCCGTTATCATTTTCCTCAACCGTTACAGCCGGAATTGTAAGTGCTAAAAACAGAAGTTTAAGATTAATAAAAGATAGTTACGGCGTTGAGAATTTTATCCAGACCGATGCGGTAATCAATCCGGGCAACAGCGGCGGGGCTTTGGTGGATTTGCACGGCTCGCTTGTCGGAATTAATACGGCAATTGCCACAAACGGTTTTTCCGCAAGTTATATCGGATACGGATTCGCAATTCCGGTAAACCTTGTAAAATCGGTAGCAAACGATTTGATTGAAAATGGTGAAGTCAGCCGCGGTTATATCGGAGTTAGGATTGAAGCTGTTACTGACGCTACGGCTCGTGCGGTTGGTTTGGATAAGCCTGAAGGAATATTAATCCAGGACGTAGTAAAAGATGGAGCCGCTGCGGAAAAAGATATTAAAGCCGGCGATATTATTCTGAAAGTGGATGATAGAAATGTTAATCAGCCAAACGAATTGCAAAGTTACATTGCACAGAAACGAGCAGGCGATACGGTTAAGTTATTGATTTTCAGGGACGGTGACAAAATAGAAAGATATGTTAAATTGAAAGCACCTAAGGAGAAAGTTCTTAAGCACAAGAGAAGAAGAAAATCGAATAAAGGAAACAGCGATTTTGCAGTAAAGAAATTTGACAATATCGGATTATCGGTACGCAACATGCACGATCAGGAATACAACGATATGAACGTTGATAATGGCGTACTAATTGTTAATGTGGAAAGATTCAGCAAAGCCGAAGAAGCAGGCTTGGGACGCGGATTGGTAATATTGGAAGTTGACAGAAAGAAAATAGAGAGTGTTTCGGATCTCGAAGATATTTTGGATTCTAAAACCGGAAGTGCTGTTTTGCTTCAGGTAGTTTATCCTGACGGGAACAAACGTTTCGTCGGTTTGGAGATTCCCGAAAAGTAATTACAAATAAGTTAGTTGGGATGTTATTAGTATTGTCGAAACCGCCGGTAAATTTATCGGCGGTTTTTTTTTCGGCATAAAACAAACATCCATCAATCATTTAACGGTAATACAATACTAATTAGGAAGCAATCTTGCCGGTGGCACGGAAATTATACTTTAGTATTAGAAGAGATGGGAATAATTTGATTCCAACGGTTAATCTATTTCTAAAAAAAAACTAATAAATTTAAAAGAAAAAACCCTTGTAACTTATTAAGCTACAAGGGTTTATCGTTGTGGGCCCAGATGGGCTCGAACCACCGACCCTCTGATTATGAGTCAGATGCTCTAACCAACTGAGCTATAGGCCCAAAACTTTTACAAAAAACAAGTTTAAAGATAAAAATAGAACCGATTCTATGCAACACTTTTTTTATTTTAATGTGCTTCAAGCCAATTATTCCCGATTCCAATATCTACAATTAGCGGAACAGATAGCTTCATTGCGTTTTCCATCTCTTTTTTTACAATCTTTGTGATCAATTCCTGTTCATCTTTATGTACATCAAAAACAAGTTCGTCATGAACTTGAAGCACCATTTTACTGATTACTTTTTCTTCTTCCAATCGATTGTGGATATTAATCATTGCAATTTTTATCATATCGGCGGCTGTGCCCTGAATAGGCATGTTGATGGCTACTCGTTCCTCAAATTGTCTTACTACGTTATTACCGCTGTTTATATTTCTCAAAAATCTTCTACGTCCCAAAAGCGTTTTGGCGAATCCGTGTTCTTTGGCAAAGTTTACGGAATCATTCATAAATTTCTTCACATTCTTAAATGTTTCAAAATAAGTATCTATTATTTCTTTTGCATGAGCTCTGGGTATGCCAAGCCGGTTGCTCAATCCGAATACTCCGATTCCGTACAAAATACCGAAATTAACTTCTTTTGCTTTTCTTCTCATATCGGAAGTAACTTCTTCCGGAGTTACTTGAAAAACCAAGGCAGCTGTTCTACGGTGAATGTCTTCTCCATTGTTAAACGCCTTAATTAGAGCAGGATCTTCTGAGATTGAGGCCATAATTCGCAATTCAATTTGACTGTAATCGGCGCTGAGAAGAATATGGTTTTTATCAGTCGGTATGAATGCTTTTCTTATTTCCTTTCCCAAATCGGTTCTAATCGGAATATTCTGTAAATTGGGATCAATACTCGAAAGTCTTCCGGTAGATGCCACAGTTTGATTGTAAGTAGTGTGTATCCGTTTTGTCTTCTTATTAATCAATTTCGGCAATGCATCGGCGTATGTGGATTTTAATTTTGCAAGTTGCCTGTACTCCAGAAGTTTGTCTATTATTTCATGCTTGCCTCTAAGTTTTTCAAGAGATTTGGCATCGGTAGAGTAACCTGTTTTAGTCTTTTTAGAAAGAGGGAGATTCAGTTTCTCAAACAACACTTCCTGGAGTTGCTTGGTTGAGTTAATATTAAATGTAACTCCCGATATTGCATAAATTTCTTTGGTCAATTCGTCAAGTTTTAGCTCTAATTTTTTACTGAATTCTCTTAAACTCCCGATGTCAATCTTAACTCCGTTTCGTTCCATCCGCTCAAGAACTTTTACGAGGGGAAATTCAATTTTGTAAGCAATTTCACTCAAATTTTCCGATTCGATTATTTTTTTCAAAACCGTATAAAGTCTGTAAGTTATGTCGGCGTCTTCAGCAGCATATTCTGCAAGTTTTTCAAGTTCAACATCAAAAATACGAATTGCATTTTTCTTTGTCCCGAGTAAATTCGAGAGTGGAATTGTTTCATAATCAAGATAAACTTTTGCGAGATTATCCATGTTGTGTTTTTGATCGGGGTCAATCACGTAACTTGCCAACATTGTGTCGAAGTAGAAGTTATTAACTTCAATTCCGTGTGAACGCAAAATTGAAATATCGAACTTACCGTTTTGACAAACCTTTTTAATTTTTTCATTTGAAAAGAGCGGTCCGAAAATTTCTCCGAATTCTCCTAACGTTAATCTGTCTGCGAGATCAGGCGTGAATAAATCACCACCGGAAGGGAAGGGATTAACCGGCACAAAATAAGCCTCGCCTTCTTTTACGGAAAACGATGCACCTGCAAGGTCGGCGGTAAGCGTATTAAGTCCGTTTGTTTCGGTATCGAAAACAAACAACTCTTCACCTGATAATTTATCTGCCAATGCCATTGCTTCATCAACGGTGTGAACTAATTTGTAATCTTTATCGATTTCTTCTTTTTTTACTTCTTCGGAAACTTTCTCTCTGTTTGTTTCCTCGTAAGTTGCGAAAAGTCTGTCGGCAAACGACTTGAACTCAAGCTCGGCAAATATTGCAAGGAGCTTGTCAAAATCGGGCTTACCGAATTTTGCATGTTCAAAGTCAATCTCTATCGGGGCGTCAACGATTATTGTTGCAAGTTCTTTGGAAAGAAAAGCGTTCTCTTTATTTGCCAGAAGTTTCTTTTTTGTCCCTTCTTTTTCAATTTCATCAATGTGTTCGTATATTGATTCAACCGTACCAAACTTTTGGATTAGCGGAGTAGCGGTTTTGGGACCGATACCCGCTACGCCCGGAATATCGTCTGAAGAATCACCGACAAGCGCAAGGTAATCAATCATATATTTCGGCTCGAATCCGTATTTTTTTATTGCGGCTTCTTTATCAATAATTTCCCAATCGTTGCCGGCTTTGCCCGGACGTAAAATTTTCACATTCTCCGTTACAAGTTGAATGTAATCCTTATCGGGAGTAACGGCAAAAGACTCCAAGCCGTGTTCTTCCGCACGCTTAACAGCCGTTCCTATTAAATCGTCCGCTTCGTAGCCGGGCTTAATTAAAAGTGGGAAATTAAACGCCTCAACAATCTCTTTTATCCTGGCGATTTGTGGGATTAGTTCTTCCGGCATTTCTTCGCGAGATGATTTGTAATGCTCGTAGCGTTCGTGACGCAAGGTCTTTTCTTTCGAATCGAAAGCGATTACAAAGTAATCGGGTTTGGTATCTTTTAGAATTTTGAAAATCTGTGATAAAAATCCATATACCGCCGATGTAGGTTCCCCTTTGGAATTTGAAAGAGGACGATTTATGTAAGCAAAGTAAGCTTTGTAAGCAAGCGCCATTGTATCTACAATGACAAACAACTTTTTTTCTCTCATTGATTGTCTTAACATTTTTGTTATAATAAAAAAGGAAAATAATTAATAATTGAGAATTAAGAATTTTTAAATACTCATTTAATAAAGGTAATACATTTTTATCAAAACTGTATTTGTTACATATCTTGATTGTTTGTTTCTGCTGATAATTTCTCTTTATCCGTTCTTAAGTTGCGGTTTTAAATTCAAAATAAATTTCCGGATAATTAAGTACACCGGAAAATGATTATTAATTTCACGTGAATTATTTAACATAAAATTTTATCTTGCATTTATAAAATCTAGAGCTATTATGAAATCAAAAATATATTTGCCTGTATTAATTTTATTGACTTTCTTTTCTCTTTTCGCACAATCGGAAAAGGAAAAAATGTTCGCCGGCACTGAGGATTTATTAAAACAAGCAAAAAATGTTGATGCCGAATTTCTTTCTCCCTCGATATTCAAAAAGGGAATGGATTTTTATAACAAAGCCAAACTTGATTTAAAAGAGGGGAAAGATGTTGCCGTTATTTATGACGAACTGCAAACGGCCGAAACATACTTCTACAAGGCGGTTGAGCGTTCTAAAATAAATCGGGATTACTTCGCTCTTTCAATCAAACTGCGTGATTCAGCAGAAAAAATCAATAAAGGGAAATATTCGTCGAAATATTTTGAAGATGCAAACACTCATTTTTTAATGGCGATTTCACTTTCCGAACAGGAAGCTGAAAAGTATAAAATCGATAGAGAAAAGTCTAAGGCGGAAAACCTTTTTGAAGCAACGGTTATAATTGCAAAAAACGAGAAGGTAATTTCTCCGGTAATTGAATTAAAGGAAAAATGTAAAGAAAATTACGCCGAGTTATTCTCACCATCGATATTCAAAAAAGCTAACACCAGACTTTCGGATGCTTTTGTTTTTGCCCGCGCAGGAAACGGTGAAGATTTTATGAAATCAATTAAAGCGGCCGAAAAATTATTTAAGCAGGCTTATGGTAATTCGATTAAAGCTAATCATAACAATAAGTCATTGATAACGGCATATAAACATGCTGTAGATGTTAAGGCAAAGGAGTTTGCTCCCTCCAATTGGGAAAAAGCCAAGAGTGTGGCGGTAGAAGGCGGAACATTAAATGAAAAGAACAATATTGCGGAAGCAAATAAGAAATTTACCATAGCTTCAAAACTTTTTTGGGATGCGGAAAAGGAAGCAATCTACAATAAAAATATTTTTTTGTTACAGGAAAAATTAGATTCATTGATTGACGAGAATGCCGAAAAATATACTCCAATCTTTACACGTCGTGCCAAACTACTGATTAATAAGGCGAAGGAGCATTTTATAGTAAACCGGTATGATAAGGCGATTTCCGAATATTCCGGCAAAGCTTCGGAAACGCTAACTCGCATCGCCATGATTGTAAAGCTTTTCAAGGGTAATAGAGTTAGTGTAATCGATAGCTTGGTACTAAACAACGAATATCCGTTCGGCGACAAAAAGGGTAATCCGTATAAGGTTGTAAAATTATCAAATCCGGTTATTGAGCAAACTGTAAAAGAGAAAAAACAGAAGTTAAATAATATTGTTAAAAATGATAAATCCAAATCTGTTGTTGTACAAAAGAAAAATAAACTTAAACCTATTGTAAAAAACACTTCAAAGAAGATTGCCGAACCAAAACCGAAAGTTGAAAAACTAACTCCGCGGGAAATTGTTGCGGCAAAAGCAAACTCTGTTTTTACGCCCCGTGAAGCAACTGTTATATTTGAGGGTAATCGAGTCCGTTTAAGATTAAACGGATTAAAACTTGCCGCCTACGAACGAACCCCTTCGCGTAAAAACAGAAAACTTCTAAAAAAATTAAAGAGAATAATTGAGAGCACAAATAAAGTTAAAAAGGTAATTATTGAAGTCTATTCGGATTCTTGGGGCGGGGATCTCTTAAACAGAAAATTGTCTGCTATCAGAGCGCGAACGGTAAAAAATTATATGATTCGGCTCGGAGTTAAACCGTCGCTGCTTCAAGCCAAAGGAATCGGCAATAAAAATCCGATCGCTTCAAATAAAACATTTGAAGGTCGTAATAAGAACAGAAGAGTAGAAGTTGTTTTTGTATTTTGAGCATCTTCGGAAGAATTCTAAATTCGGATTTTTCATGATAATTACCTAATTTAAAAGTTTATAAATCAGAAGATTAAAAATCCAAATGAAGAATATAATCAGAATTAAAAATGCGGTCTTTTATGCTTACCACGGGGCAATGAAAGAAGAACAAAGCATCGGCGGTCGTTATGAAGCTGATGTTGAACTTTACACTGATTTCACAGAAGCCGCCGAGACAGATAATCTTCGTCATACTATTAATTATCACAATGTTTATAAGTACATAAACAAAAAAGTTAATGAAAAAAAGTATTACCTGATTGAAACAATTGCTATGGTAATTGCCGACGGTTTGCTAAAAGATTATTCCGCTTTGCAAAAAGTTTCCGTAAAAATCCGAAAATCAAATGTACCGATTGGCGGAGTTATTGATTTTGTTGAGGCTGAAGTGATTAAGGAGAGAGATGAATAAGGTTTATTGCGGGTTAGGCTCAAATAAGGGAAATAAATTAGCTTTTCTTTTTGAAGCAATAGAACTAATCGACGCACATCCTCTCTGTGAGATTATCCGAACATCATCTGTTTATGAAACAGCACCGATGGGTGAATCGAATCAAGAAAACTATTTTAACGCTGCAGTTGAAGTTGCCACAAAGCTTGATGTATATGATTTCCATCGTCTGATAAAAGAGATTGAAAGCAAGATTGGCAGAACAGAAACGTTTCGTTGGGGACCGCGCGAAATTGATATTGACTTACTCTTTTTTAATGATGTGATAATTAATTCCGAGGAACTAACCGTACCGCATAAGGGAATTACCGAAAGGGATTTTGTACTTGTTCCGCTATTAGAGATTGCGCCTCAAGTTTCAATGCCCGACAGCGGTAAAAAGTTAAAGGAGTTTAATATTAGTTTAACAAATTATTATATTTTGAACAAGGTTTTTGGAAAACTTTCGGAATATCAAAAAATTGGCTGAAGTAAAATACATATCGATAGAAGGAGTGATTGGCGCCGGAAAAACATCGCTGGCAAAATTGCTTGCACACAGATTAAATGCAAAATTAATTTTGGAGGAATTTGAAACAAATCCGTTCCTTTCCGGTTTTTACGGTAATCCGGAAAAATATGCGTTTCAGACTCAAATGTTTTTTCTCATTAATCGCTACAAACAGCAAGAAGAATTACTGCAAGAGGATTTATTTACCGATTATCTCGTTTCCGATTACATCTTTTCCAAAGACCGGATTTTTGCGTATCTAAACTTATCTGGCGAGGAATTAAAACTTTACGAATCCATTTACCCTATGCTGGAAAGGAACTTGCGCAAACCTGACCTTGTTATTTATCTTCAGTCGAGTATTGACCGTTTGATGTACAATATAAAACAGAGAAGCCGGAAAATTGAAACGGGAATTTCGCGCTCGTACATTACCCGTTTGCATGATGCTTACAATAATTACTTTTTCAAATATAATACAACTCCGTTGCTGATTTTAAACACAACCGAAATTGATTTTGTGAATAATGATGAAGATTTCGAAGAACTCTATCGGCAAATCTTTCGAGAGGATAGGGGATTTATGGAATACTTCAGCCCAAAACCTAAGGTATAAAAATGGGATTTCTGCTATCAGTACTGTTTTTCTTTTTTATTCTCTATCTCGTCGCAAAATTGTTTTTTAAACTTTTGCCATTTCTTTTATTTAGAAAAAACCCGACGTACAGAAGAAATCAACACGAAAATGAGGATAACTTCACCTCGTCATCAGACGAAAATACAAAAGCTAAAGAACCGATTGTCATCAACCAATCAGATATAATCGATGCGGAGTTTGAAGATATTGAAGAAGATGACGATAAAGAGAGTCCCGATGGATAAACAGCCTTTCAAAACCGGGGCACTTCATTTTATGTTGAAAGCTATTCTGGGAAAGCGATCAAAAAAATTTAATAATAGTACACCCAAACGTATCCTCGTTATTCGCCAGCATAATCAGTTCGGCGATATGCTTGCAACCATTCCGCTTTTTAGAGCGATAAAAAAAAAGTTTCCTAATTCAAAACTGACAGTAATTGCAAGCTCGGTTAATTATGCCGGTATTACTTCCGCTCCGTACATCGACGAGTTATTTGTTTTCGATAAAACAAAACTTTTTGATTTTCAATATTTGAAAGTTGTCCGTAAAGTTTTGCGCACAAAAAAATATGATTTAGTGATTGTACCTTCAACCGTTTCGCTTTCATTTACAAGTCATCTGCTTGCCGCTATTGCAAAATCGGATTTTATAATCGGTGCCAAATCGCTTAACGGAAAGATAAACGAAGCGGCATATTTACTTAATGAAACTGTTGAGCTTAATTGGAAACCGGAAAACCGTCATGTGTCTGATTTTATTATTGATGTAGTTCGTCCGATTGGTATTGATGAAAAAGATTTTTCAACCGAATTAGTAGTTGGTGAGGAGAATAGAAATTATGCGGAAGAATTTTTTGCTAAATTTTCTCATAACTGCGAGTTAAAAATAGGCTTTCATGTCGGAGCGGGAAAACCTCCGAACAGGTGGAAAATTTCATATTTTATAGAACTGATAAACAGACTTAATAAGATTGAAAATCTCTGTATTTACTTCACGGGAAGTACGGCGGATGAGGAACAAATTGTTCGGATGATTAAAGCGTTTGGTAATTCCGCCGGATATTTGCTGAACAAACCGATTCCCGATGTTGCGTCGGTTATTGCCCATTCCGATTTGTTCGTAACAAACGATACCGGAATTATGCACGTAGCCGGAGCTACCGATGTTCCTCAAATTTCCCTCTTCGGACCAACAAATCCGTTACAATGGGCTCCGATTGGAGACAATAAATATTTCATCAAAAAAAGTAATGACATTAATTCTATCACGGTTGATTCGGTTTATAGTTTGTCTTTGAAATTGCTTTACAATAAAATTATCGATAAAAATAAAAAAGAGGTTTAATATGAGCGAACAGAAGGAAGCAAAATATGTTCGCCCCGAATGGGATGAATACTTTCTGAAAATGGCAATGCTGGTCTCCGAACGCGCAACTTGTCCGAGAATGCATGTAGGAGCTGTTCTTGTCCGTGATAAACGAATTTTAGCAACAGGGTATAACGGTTCGCTTCCAGGACAGCCGCATTGTTACGACGTCGGGTGCATGATTGAAGACGGACATTGTATCAGAACCATTCATGCCGAAATGAATGCAATTATTCAGTGTGCAATTCACGGTGTAAGCACAGAAGGAGCTACCGCCTATGTTACAAATATGCCTTGCACAAACTGCACAAAAGCTTTGATTGGAGCGGGTATTAAGGAAGTGGTTGTTTTTTCCGATTATCACGGGACGAAAGCGGAAGAATTTTTCGAAGCCTCAGGAGTAAAACTGCGCAAGTTACCGATGCCGGAAAAAGGAATCAGCTACGACTTAGAGAGTTTTTCATCGGCAAAGAAAATTGAAGATTTCGAAAGCAATCAATAGGTGAATGATTTCACCCATTAAAATTTGCAATACAAATAATTACATATTTGTTCAATAGATTTTTGTTGTGTAATTTATATTTCTTTTTTATTCGATTTAGGTTAATAACTGCTATCTAAATGAAGGAGTTAAAGATGCGCCATAAAGTGCTTATTACAAGGGACATCCCGGAAACCGCAGAAAATTTATTAATAAAAAACGGCTTTGATGTAAAAGTATTTCATACAGAAAATCCTCCTTCTTTTAAAGAATTTGTTGAATTAGGAAAAGATGTAACTGCAATTATTCCTGTGTTAAGTGATAATATTGACAAGAAGTTTTTATCAAAATTCCCGAATTTGAAAATTATTGCAAACTATGCCGTCGGATATAATAATATCGATTTAGTTGAGGCAAAGAAAAGAAATATTGTTGTTACAAATACGCCGGATATTCTTACGGATGCAACTGCCGATTTGGCAATGGGGCTTGTAATAGCCGCTTCGCGAAATTTTGGAATCGGAGAAAGAATAGTGAGGGACGGTAAGTTTACAGGGTGGTCGCCTAAAATGCTTCTGGGCCCGCAACTTAAAGGAGCTGTTTTCGGGATTATCGGAGCAGGAAGAATAGGGCAGGCTACGGCTAAACGTGCCGCAGCATTCGGAGCAAAAATAGTTTACTACTCACGAAAACGAAAACCGGAATTTGAGGAAAATCTTGCGGCGAAAAAAGTTTCGCTTAATAAATTACTTTCCTCTTCCGATTTTATCTCAATTCACGTTCCCTTAACAGATAAAACATATCACATGCTTAACGCCGAAAATATGCAGAGATTAAAAAAAGGTGTTGTAATTGTAAATACTGCACGCGGCGAAATAATGGATGAAAATGTTTTAATTAAATTATTGAAAAACGGGACGGTTTTCGCTGCAGGGTTGGACGTTTACGAAAAGGAACCGAAAGTAAAAAAAGCTTTTCTTAAATTGGAAAATGTAGTGTTGTTGCCGCATCTTGGAACGGCAACATTTGAAACTCGTTCCGCAATGGCAAAGCTTGCCGCCTTAAACGTAATTAATGTTCTTAAAGGTAAAGCTCCATTAACACAAGTTGTTTAGCAAATTGTATTCTACTTTTAATATGTTTATTTTAACAATAAAAAAAAGGAAGTTTAAGTAAATGAGAATAGGAATACCGAAAGAAACTTTCCCTGATGAAAAAAGAGTTGCACTTGCACCGGCAGGCGTTAATCAATTAGTTAATGCGGGTCATACTGTTTACATTGAAACCATGGCCGGCAGCCAAAGCAAATTTTGTGATGATGATTATGAAAGAGTAGGAGCTAAGATTGTTTATACTCATGCCGAAGCTTTTCAACGTGCAGACATTGTCGCCAAGGTTGCTCCGCTCAATTCAGAGGAAGTTGAATTTTTGGAAGAAGGACAAATCTTGTTCTCATTTTTACACATGGCTTACAGTCGTGGCGATGTAATGCGTAAAGTAATCGAAAAAAAGATTACAGCGATTGCTTACGAATTTATCGGCGAAAACGGTTATTTCCCAATTTTGGAAACAATGAGCGAAATTGCAGGTAAACTTGCTATTCAAGTCGGAGAAAGATATCTCGGAAGCGACATTCCAAGCAGTCGTGGAATATTAATCGGCGGATTGCCGGGTGTAGCACCGGCGGCAGTAGTAATTATTGGTGCCGGAATAGTTGGTTTTTCCGCAGCGCGCGCCGCCCTCGGAAGAGGCGCACAAGTAATTGTTTTGGATGAGGATATTCATAAACTGCGAAGGATTGAATCCACTTTGGGACAAAGTATCACTACTGTTGCCGCAAACTCATATACAATTGCAAGAGGCGTAAAGTTTGCTGATATTTTAGTTGGCGCGGTTCAAGTTAGCGGAGGAAAGTCTTCCCATTTGGTCTCGGAAGATTTGGTTAAAACGATGAAAAAGGGAGCGGTGATTGTTGACGTTTCAATCGATCAGGGCGGATGTGTGGAAACCAGTCGGCCGACAACAATATCAGAACCTATTTTTGTAAAACATAACGTGATTCACTATTGTGTACCCAACATGCCGGCAATTGTTTCGCGAAGTGCCAGCTATGGACTTACAAATTCATCGATAAAAATATTGAATAAAATTGCGGATAACGGTTTTTCAGATGTGTTGTTAAACGACATAAAACTTGCCAACGGCGTTTGGTCTCATAATGGTTTTTGTCCAAACGAATTTCTTTCGGAAACGTTCGGATTGAACTATAAGAAATTAAGGATTTTTCCTACAAATTAAGAAACGGATATTTTAAATTATATGATAACTGAAAAAATATTAAAACGAACTCCTAACCCGGTTTGGGTTGAGAAATATAAATCGAAAGTGGTTACTGCCGATGAAGCCGTGAAGGTGATTTCTTCGGGCGATAAGGTTGTAGTTCAACCCGGCGGTTCTGCACCGATGCATCTTATTAATGCAATGGTTGACCGTAAGGAAGAACTTTACGGAGTGGATGTTTACCATATTCTGGTTGTTGGTGATTTGCCTTACATGAAATCCGGAATGGAAAAACACTTTAAGCATAAAGCTTTTTTTATCGGAGGAAATACAAGAAAGGCTGTCAATGAAGGACGTGCGGAGTTTATTCCCATTTTCCTTTCCGAAGTTACATTACTCTTTAAGAACGGAATTATTACTCCCGATGTTGCAATGATTAACGTATCGCCTCCAGATGAATTCGGTTTCTGCAGTTACGGAATTGATGTCGGCAATATCATAACACCTGCGGAAAAATCTAAAGTTGTTATTGCTCAAATAAATCATAATATGCCGAGAGCTTTGGGAAACAGTTTTATTCATATAAATAAGATTGATTACATTGTTGAACATGATGCCCCGTTAATGGAATTGCCCCAGGTTGATCCTAATTCCTCGTCTGAAGTGATTAAAATTTACGATAAAATTGGTCATAATGTTTCGGAATTGATTGACAACGGCTCAACTGTTCAGATGGGGATTGGAGCTATTCCCGACTCTGTTCTGAAATATCTTCACGACCGTAAAAATCTGGGTGTTCATACTGAAATGTTTTCGGATGGAATTGTTAAGCTTGTTGAAGAGGGAATTATAACAGGAGAGGAAAAAACACTCCATCCAGGAAAAATTATTGCCGGATTTGTATTGGGTACTAAACAAGCTTACAATTTTGTCGATAATAACCCCATAATTGAGTTTCATCCGCAAGAATATGTGAATGATCCTTTTGTGATTGCTAAAAATAAAAAGATGGTTGCTATTAATTCTGCAATTGAAATAGATTTAACAGGACAAGTCTGTTCCGATTCCATTGGAACAAAATTTTACAGCGGAATCGGCGGACAAGTTGATTTTATTAGGGGTGCGGCGCATTCCGAAGGCGGGAAAGCTATTATCGCTTTGCCATCGACTACTAAAGATGGAAAGGTTTCACGAATAGTTCCGACTCTTAAACCGGGTGCCGGCGTAGTAACTTCACGCGGAGATGTTCGTTTTGTTGTTACTGAATATGGTATCGCGCAACTTTTTGGAAAAACAATTCAAGAGCGTGCCAAGGAACTAATAAAGATTTCACATCCTAAATTTAGGGATGAATTAACTGAATTTGCCAAGAAAAATTATTATATCTGATGATTGCTGTAATAGGGGATATACACGGATGTTATTTTACTTTGCTTGAACTTTACTCGAGAATAAAGAGAAAATTTCCCGAAGCTGAAATTATTTCAATCGGAGATTTGGTTGACAGAGGAAATAACAGCTATGAAGTCATGAATTTTATTATTAATGAAGGGATTACATTTGTCCCAGGAAATCATGACTACATGATTTACCACTTCTTTAAATATCCATCCAGTATTTTTGCTCGGTCGTGGGTATTTAACGGAAACGAAGCTACTTTGGAATCTTACCTGGGGCATGAAAAAGAGATTTTTGAGCATATTGAAATTATTGCTAATGCTCCGCTTTATTTAAATCTCGAGGATGCTTTTGTTTCGCATGCCGGTGTTTCAAAGTACTATGAAAACTTTCTTCCTGAAGATTATCAAAATGATTTGACATTGTTGGACCCGTTTATCAATAAGGATTATCTGCACGATATTGGTGTTTTGTGGACGAGAGATCCATTACTGAATTTAGGAAAACTTCAGATTGTCGGTCATTCAAAATTAAAAAAAGTCAAGTTTGATGTAGATGCAAACGCCGTTTATATTGATACCGGTGCTTTTGCAGGGGATAAACTTTCTGCAGTAATTGTTGAAGATAGTGAAATTGTTGAAGTTCTTTCGGAACCAACTCATATCAATGATTACAGACTAATTTAATACCTTAAACTTTATTCATTTAGTTTATTACAATAAAAAAAGGGACTCGTAATTGAGTCCCTTTTAAAGTATATGAAAGCGAATTTGCTATTAATACATTCCGCCCATATCTCCCATACCGCCGGGCATTGCCGGAGCAGCAGGAGGATTTTCTTCAGGTTTTTCATAAATTACAGCTTCGGTTGTTAACATCATGGATGTTACGGATGCGGCGTTTTCAAGTGCGGTTCTTGTTACTTTAGTCGGGTCAATAACGCCGGATTTAACGAGATTTTCGTAATTTTCGTTAGCAGCATTAAATCCGAAATCGTCTTTTCCTTCCAGAACTTTATTCAAAATAACTGCGCCTTCCAAACCTGCGTTCGAAACAATTTGTTTCAATGGTTCTGTAAGAGCTTTTTTGATAATATTGATGCCTGTTGTTTGATCCAAATTATCACCTTCGAGATCTTCCAAAGTTTGGCTTGCACGTACCAAGGCAACGCCTCCGCCGGGTACAATACCTTCTTCAACAGCCGCTCTTGTTGCATGAAGCGCATCTTCAACACGAGCTTTTTTCTCTTTCATTTCAACTTCGGTAGCAGCGCCGATTTTCAATACAGCAACACCGCCGGAAAGTTTCGCTAATCTTTCCTGAAGTTTTTCTCTGTCATAATCGGAAGTTGTTTTTTCTATCTGTGCTCTGATTTCATTTACTCTTGCTTTAATATCATCTGTAGAGCCTGCGCCTTCAACGATAGTTGTATTGTCTTTGTCCATTACAACTTTTTTTGCTTGACCTAAATATTCAATCGTAGCGTTTTCCAGTTTGTATCCTCTTTCCTCGGAGATTACCGTACCGCCGGTAAGAATAGCAATATCTTCCAACATTGCTTTTCTTCTGTCGCCAAAGCCAGGAGCTTTGCAAGCCGCTACTCTTAATGTTCCTCTTAATTTGTTAACTACTAAAGTAGCTAATGCTTCACCTTCCAAGTCTTCGGAAATAATGACTAAAGGTTTGCCTGATTGAGCAACCTTTTCCAAGATTGGAAGAAGATCTTTCATTGCAGAGATTTTTTTGTCGTGAATTAAAATGTAAGGATCATCCAAAACCGCTTCCATTGCTTCGGAATCAGTAACAAAATAAGGTGAAGAATAACCGCGATCGAATTGCATACCTTCAACAACTTCCAATTCGGTCTCCATTCCTTTTGCTTCTTCTACAGTAATAACGCCGTCTTTCCCAACTTTTTCCATAGCGTCGGCAATTAATTTACCGATTTCCATATCGTTGTTTGCAGAAATTGCACCAACCTGAGCGATTTCTTCGTTATCTTCAACGTCTTTACTCATATTCTTTAATTCGTTAACAACAGTTTTAACCGCTTTATCCATTCCGCGTTTTAAGTCCATCGGATTAGCGCCGGCAGTAACGTTTTTTAAACCTTCACGATAGAAAGCTTGTGCTAAAACAGTTGCCGTGGTTGTACCGTCACCTGCCAAATCACTGGTTTTGGATGCAACTTCGCGAACCATTTGAGCGCCCATGTTTTCAATAGGATCTTCAAGTTCAACTTCTTTTGCAACAGTAACGCCGTCTTTGGTAACTGTAGGTGCACCGAATTTTTTATCTATTACAACATTACGTCCTTTTGGTCCTAATGTAACTTTTACGGCATTAGCAAGTTTATCGACACCGGTTTTTAGACCGTTTCTTGCGTCAGTTCCGTATTCAACAATTTTTGAAGACATAATAATTTCCTCCTAATTTATTTTCAATTTTCTTAGTCTTGAAGAATAGCGAGAATATCGCCTCTTTGAACTATTTTATAATCTGTTCCGTCAAAAGTGATTTCTTCTCCGCCGTATTTGCCGAAAAGAATTCTGTCACCAACTTTTACGTGCTCTTGTAAATCTTCGTCGGTGCCAACGGCAACAACTTTACCCATGTTCGGTTTTTCTTTTGCTGTGTCCGGTATAATAATTCCGGATGCTGTTTTGGATTCTTCTTCTACGAGTTCAACTAAAACTCTGTCATCCATAGGCTTAATTTTAACGTCAGCCATTTTAATCCTCCTATTTTTTAGTTTATTTATTTGCAAAAATGATTAGCAGTCATTAAAGACGAGTGCTAATATAATTGATACCTTTTACATTGTCAAGTGATATGAGTTCCCAATAATTTTCATGAAGTAACTTAGTAGAAATGTCCGGAGTTAAATAACAGAAATAAGTAACAAGTTAATTCGCATTTGTCATGAAATGATGTTTCATCTTTTCTGTTTTTAGAAGAGTAAAGCAATATACAAAATGATACTGATAGATAATGTTTCTCAAAAAAAAGTGTAAATTTTGGTAGTATCAAACTAACGAAATGAGTGAAGCTGCCTGCACAATTTTTAGTAAAAGATGAATTGCAATATTTTTCTTGTTCCATCGGTCAATTTCCATAAGTTTTTTTTGTATAAACAATGAAACTATAGAATAAGAGTTGTAATTTTTTGCAGAAAAAACATATTATTATTCTTGAAATTTCAAAATATTATTCGGAGTAACAAAAAATGATTAATAAATATGTTTCCTATTTGGAATCTCCAATCGGGATAGTGGAAATAATTTCCGATGGTGAGAATCTTGTTAGCGTTAATTTTGTAGATGAAAAAGCAAAAGAACCTATAAAAGGAAACAAAATTACAATCACCGCACGGAAACAGTTAGGAGAATACTTTAAGGGTAAAAGAAAAATATTTGATTTGCCGTTTTCGCTTAAAGGAACTGAATTCCAGAAAAAAGTTTGGAATGCTTTACTGAAAATTCCATTTGGCTCGGTTGTAACTTATTCGGATATTGCTAATATGATTGGAAATCCCAATGGAGTTAGGGCGGTAGGTTCGGCTAATAGTAAAAATCCTATTTCTATTATTGTTCCGTGTCATCGAGTAATTGGCAAAAACGGAAAACTTACAGGTTATGCAGGCGGATTAGACCGCAAAGAATGGCTTATTGAGCATGAAGCGAAAGTTTAAGAAATAACATGTAATATAAGTTTATTAAGTTAACGCGTAAAATCGTATCTTGTTTATTATTAAAAAGTTTTAGTTCTAAAAAATGCAAATAATTCAAAAAGAAATTGTATTATCTCCCAAACCAAGGGGATTTCATCTAATTACTTGGGAGATAATCGAAGCTTTACCAGA